>JAZRJC010000018.1:0-25486 GCA_045645605.1 Eubacteriales bacterium
AATGTCTTGTTGCTAATTCAAAGAAGGTAAACGGCTCCGACGATATCGCAAGAGTTGGCACTATCTCTGCAGGAGATGAGCTTATCGGCGCTCTTATTGCCGACGCTATGGAAAAGGTTTCATCTGACGGTGTTATCACAGTTGAGGAATCAAAGTCTGCTGACACATATTCAGAAGTTGTTGAGGGTATGCAGTTCGACCGCGGTTACCTCTCTCCCTACATGGTAACTGACACAGACAAGATGGAAGCCGTTATCGATGACGCTCTTATTCTTATCACAGACAAAAAGATTTCTAACATTCAGGATATCCTTCCCCTTCTTGAGCAGGTTCTCCAGGCGGGCAAGAAGCTCATTATCATCGCTGAAGACGTTGAGGGCGACGCTCTTACCAACCTCGTTCTTAACAAGCTTCGCGGCGTATTCGTTTGCGTTGCGGTTAAGGCTCCCGGCTTTGGCGACAGAAGAAAGGAAATGCTTCGTGACATCGCAATTCTTACAGGCGGTGAGGTAATTTCAAGTGAGCTTGGTCTTGAGCTTAAGGATACACAGCTTCCTCAGCTCGGCCGTGCAAGACAGGTTAAGGTTACAAAGGAAAATACAATTATCGTTGTCGGTGCAGGCGATTCTGATGATATCAAGGCAAGAATTTCCCAGATCAAGACTGCAATCGAAGAAACGTCATCCGATTTCGACCGTGAAAAGCTTCAGGAAAGACTTGCAAAGCTTTCGGGCGGTGTTGCCGTTATTAAGGTAGGTGCGGCTACAGAGGCTGAAATGAAGGAAAAGAAGCTTCGTATCGAGGACGCTCTCAATGCAACCCGCGCAGCGGTTGAGGAGGGTATCGTTCCCGGTGGCGGAACTGCTTACCTCAACGTTATCGACGAGGTTAAGAAGCTCGTTGAGCTTACAGACGGTGATGAAAAGACGGGAATCAATATCGTTGTAAAGGCACTTGAAGAGCCTGTTCGTCAGATTGCTGCCAACGCAGGCCTTGACGGCGCTGTTATCATAAACGAGATTATGAAGAGCGGTAAGAAGGGCTGGGGCTTTGACGCTTACAACGGGGTGTTCACAGATATGATGTCAGCAGGCATCGTTGACCCGACAAAGGTTACAAGATCTGCTCTCCAGAACGCAGCATCAATCGCAAGCGTTGTTCTTACAACAGAAGCAGTTGTCGCTGACCAGAAGGAAGAAGCTCCTGCAGCACCTGCTGCCGGCGGTATGGGCGGAATGTATTAATTTAGTTTTTCAATATAACATACAAAAAACGGCGGGTGCTTTTGCAACCGCCGTTTTTTGTATGTATAAAATCAATTCATAGCCGCTTCAACTATGTCGTCAGCGGATATTTTAGCCGTTTTATAAAGATCCTCGCATCTCTCCTGGATAGCAAAGCTATCGTCAAGCGCCATAATTTTATACTTATAATTATAATTTTTGAGCAGGTCGTCCATCAGAAGTCGATCGACCAAAATCATTCCCATGCCGCCGTTTTTAATTTCTTCCTCAAGGAATATGATTTTACCGCCCGTCCTCGGCAAATACGGAAGAAGGTTTTCTACCGTTTTGTCATAAGGCTTCAGCATCTCAAGAAGCGCTATTCCGCAAGAAATATTTTTGCCATTAAGAGCCTTTTTAGCGGAGATAGCCTCCGCTGCTATTCGTCCGTGGGTTACAATAAGCACGTCAGGTGAGGTATAGGGCTCAATGTCACTCCTTAGTCCGATATTCTCCGTGCCAAAGCCGTGTGTGTAAAAGTTCTCAACGATATTATCGCTCTCAAATCCGCTCGGATATCTTATCGCCACGGGTGAGGTATAGTCCTTCGCAACCTTCAGCGTTTTGGTAAGTCCCTCCTCCGTTATCGGAGTAAAGATAGTCATATTGGGAATCTGAGACAAGAACGCAACGTCAAAAGCACCGTGATGCGTAGGCCCGTCTCCTTTATTCAGTCCTGCACGGTCAATGCATATCTTAACGGGCAGATTCTGAAGTGCAATATCGTGAATTATATTATCATATCCTCTTTGTAAAAAAGTAGAATAGATTGCAACGAAAGGATTCACTCCTTCAGCCGCAAGTCCTGCGGAAAAGGTCAGTGCGTGCTCCTCTGCGATTCCAACGTCGAAAAATCTCTCGGGATATTCTCTCGAAAATCCTACAAGTCCGGTTCCGTCTGCCATAGCCGCCGTTATGGCACATATACTCTTATCCTCCTTCGCCATCTCGCACAGAGTATCACCGAAAATTCGAGAAAAGCTCTTCTTGTTTATGTTTTTGCCTCCCTCAGCCGGCATTGAATGATACAGGCAGGGGTTTTTCTCAGCAGGAGGATATCCCTTCCCTTTTTTCGTTTTGATATGTACAATCGTAGCCTCTCCCTGGGCCTTTGCGTTAACAAGGGCCACCTCGAGCTGCTCGTAATCATTCCCATCGATAGGGCCTATATAATAAAGTCCCATATCCTCAAAATAATTACTTCCGTAAACAAGATTTTTTATAAACTTTTTCGTTTTCCGCAAAGCCGCGAAAAGAAGCTTTCCGATAAGCGGTATTTTTGTAAGAACTCGTCTTGTCAGACGCTTTGTCTTAAGATATCCTCTCGCAGAGCGAAGCTTTGACAAATTGTATGCAAATCGTCCTATATTTTTCGAGATAGACATCTCATTTTCATTAAGAATTATAATTAACGGCAGATTCCCCTTGCAATTATTGAGTGCTTCGTGAATCATTCCGCCCGTGAAAGCTCCGTCGCCAACGATAGCCACAGAATATCTGTCACGCTTACCCGAAAGCAGATCCGCCTCGGCAAAGCCAAGTGCCGCAGACACAGACGTACTGCTATGCCCCGTACCAAAGCAATCATGCTCACTCTCACCAAGCTTTTCAAAGCCCGAAAGTCCGCCCGGCTGACGTAGCGTGTCAAACAAATCAGCTCTTCCCGTCAGAATTTTATGCACGTAGCTCTGATGCCCAACGTCGAATATTATATGGTCATTCGGGGTTGAAAACACTCGGTGAAGTGCTACAGTCAGCTCAACCACTCCAAGGTTCGACGCAAGATGTCCTCCCGTTTTGCTGACGTTATCAACCAAAAATCTGCGAATTTCGTCATTAAGCGCGAGGATTTCCCCTTTATCAATATTCTTTAAGTCATCGGGCGAATTTATTCTGTTCAAATACTGATAATTATTATCAATCACAATTAAATCCTCCCTCAACGTTTTTTGTTTTGAATTGCATCAACGTATAAATTTTCAAGCGTCCTTGTCATTACCTCAGCAGTATATTTCTCACCAAAGGTCAGATAAGCGTTGGCAGACAGCCTATCATATAAATCCTTATTCTCGTATAACGTAATCATAGCGGTTGAGAGCGACTCGCTGTTTCCTCGCTCAAACACCAAGCCGTTTACTCCGTTTTGTATCATAGCGGTGTTTCCGTCGCAATCGGAAACGATCGAAGGCTTTGAAAGACTCATTCCTTCAGATATTGCAAGGCAGGTCGTTTCAGATCTCGAGCAGTTGCAGTTTACGTTTGTCAGTGCGTAATACGGAGCAACGTCCGAGGCGAATCCACAGAAAATAATATTGTTTTCTGCCGCCTGCTGATACGTATATGCCCTCAGCTCCTCCTCAAGGCTTCCCTTTCCGACTATCAGAAATTTAAGATTGGGATGCACTCTTGATGCTTCTGCCGCCGCCTCAATAAAGGTTTTATGGTCCTTTACCTCCTCAAGCCTTGCGATAATAGAATATACGAAATCCTCCTCGCAAAGTCCAAGATGTGCACGAAGAGAGGAATTTTCCTCAGCCGTGGCCTTTCTTTGCGGCGCTGTTCCGTTGACTATCAGCTTGATTTTTCGGGGATCCGTTCCCTTTTTTATAAGGATCGATTCCGCCGCGGAGGCTGTTGCTATCACAACGTCGGAAAGCTTATTGTTGATATACCCGTTTATCTGCTTGAATGGGAAACGCAAATCCCGCTTTGACGGCTCAACCGCACAGTGATGCGTTTGAAAAACAAGCGGAACACCGACTGCCCTTGCCGCAATTCTTGCAGAAAGCGAGGAATGGGTATGGACTATATCCGGCTTCTCATCCTTAAATATCCCTTTGAATTCCTTTATTGCCGAAATATCAAAGGACTTATCTCTGCCGTTTTTGGTTTCGATAACCTCGTATCCCAAGGCAAGCACACGGGGGGAAAGCTCGCTTCCCTTCGGTAATACGACCTTTACATCAAACTGTGTTTTATCAAAATGCGAAAGACAGTTAAGCAAAAGCTTGCCTGCTCCGCCAAAATTCGAATCACTCAATACGTGAAGTATTTTAATCATAATATTTTTTACCGCCAAGCGTCATTTTTTCTTCAAAAAATTCTTTACCTCGGGAACACCCAAAATATAGCAAACAGCAAAATACAAAACGCACCCCAAAGATGCTCCTGCCGCAACAGCTAATATAGGAGATAGGCTGCTATACCTATATACAAAATATACCGCAGCACCCATCAATGCCGTCGCCAGCACCATTTTTACAATAACCGCGAGATCATCTTTTTTTATGAAATTCTTTCCCTTTTTCATAAATATCAGATGATTTATCAAAAAGTTCACGGCAACCGCTATCGACGAGGAAAGCGCAATTCCCGAAAGCCCGAAATATTTAGCAAGAAGAATAACCGCGCCTATATTTACACAGATAGAGATGATTGAAGAAAGCATCGGCGCTATTGTTTTCTGCTCCGCGAAAAATCTCTTCGCGTAAACCTCGTTAATAGCAAAAAACGGCATACCTATCGCAAAATAGCGAAGGGCTGACGCTGTCAATAGAACGTCATCGTGTGTAAATTCTCCTCTTTCGTAAATCAGCGAAATCAAGGGCTCTGAAAAAACGAAAATCCCTATTGAAATCGGCAATATTACAAGAAGCAAGGCTCTTATTGACGAGGAGGTCAGCTTGTCCGCCTCGGTCGTGTCTCCCTCCGCCTGAGATTTTGAAAGCTTCGGAAAAAGCAAATTAGTTGCAACAAAGGTAAACACGCCAACGATTATTATATAAAGCCTGTTTGCGTATCCGATAGCAGAAAACGCCCTCCCCTCCGATATTGATGAAGCAAATCGGGAATTTATAAAATTACATACCGGCTGCGTCCAGGAGCTTAACAGAATAGGGAGGGCCATCAGAAGAGATTTCTTAATATATTCCGAGCGAAAATCAAGCGTGAGCTTATATCTGTATCCGATTTTATAAACCGATGGCATCTGAATAATCGCTTGTACTCCCCAGCCGACAAGCATCGCTATGGCAAGTCCGGTTATTCCAAACCTCGAATTGAAGGTGAAGAAATATGCAACCATTATAAGATTTGAAGCAAAGCTTATTGTGGCAGGAAGCAGATAATTTCCAAAGGATTGCAGAAGTCCCACAAAGGAAAATGCAAGACCTGTAAAAATAACCATAGGGAACATAATTCTTGTCAGATAAGAAGCCGTCGCAGACACGCTTGAGCTTATGTCGGGGGCAATAAGTCCGACAAGAGTGTCGGAAAAAATAATACCAACGGCGGTTATAATAAGGGTAATCAATAGAATCATATTGATATACTTATTCGCATAATCAAAGGCTTCCGCCTTGCCCTTTTTTACAAGAATTTCATTAAAAACAGGGATAAAAGCGGCTGTAACGACTCCGCCAAGCACAAAATCAAAAAGCAAAACAGGAAGTCTGCTTGCGGCATCGTATGCGATAGCGTCTGCCGTCGTGCCGTAATTTGAGGCAAGCAGAATATCGCGCAGCATTCCGAGCAGCTTCGCCCCCAGGGTTATTACAACCATAAGTACGGCGGTTTTCAAAATTTTATTCGATTTATCTGACATAAAAACCTCCGTAAATAAATTTTGCTTTACTTATCGTTAAGCCTTATTCAACGATAACCTTTGCAACGATCTTGCGAACCTTCGAGGGCTTGTCTATCGCACAGCCCGGCATATGAAGATCATTCGGATAAAAAATCATAAAGCTGTCCTCGACAAGCTTGAGCTTCTGTATCTCGCAGGAATAAAGAGCATAGTCGGCCTCGGGGTTTTCCTCATAAACCGTTTTCTCGGCCTCAATCGGTGAATATCCGATATTTTCCACGCCCTCAATCATCAACTGAATGTCAATATACTTTTTATGCGCTTCGGCATACTTTGCATCGGTCTTTGTTTCATATTCCTGCATAATATAATAAATATTATCGCCGTCAATATCGTGTCTTCCCTTCTCACATGAGGAAAAATCAGCGTTTTTTAAGAATTTCAAGGCGTCGTAAACCTTTCCGAGCCCTTTGTAATTTTCAATATTAGCAAGTGTGTCAAAAATCATTTCTATTTCTCCTATCCTTTATTCTGCATATAATTCCTTATGCATTTCATAAACCATTTTCGCTATGTTTCTTATAAATTTGTTATCGTATGAGCTGCCGTTCTCAAGCTCTGTCAGAATAGAGAGCGTGAACGGATGATCGTCAAAAACTATCGTCATATCGTGATAAGCCTCAAGGTCCCAGCCGTATTTTGAAGCAACCGGCGTCGGCTTCACAGCAGTCGGTATCATAACCCTATGAGTACCGGTCTGCATCCACTCACTTAGCATAAGTGCGTTCTCCGTACCGCTCTCAAAATAGCCGTATATCTCAAGCATACATTTCGTTGCCTCGTCGGCTGTCAGGCTATAAAATTTTTTGCGCGGACTTTCAACTCCGATAGACGACATATAATCGTAAAATCCGTCTCGTCCGAATATTCTTCTTAACTGATTAAAGGCGATATTGTCACTCTTGGTGATTGATAACCGAACAAGGTCCTCATAAGTATATACCGTGCCGAATTCGGATTTTTGGATAATTCCCGAGCCTTCAACAAACTTTTCCTCCGTATAAACAAATGCCCTTTGCATATCGTAAATACTGCCGTCAAAATCAAAGCTCTCATCCGACTTCTTTTCATCAATCTCACGAAGAATATAAAGAATATACGGCGCTTTAATTATACTTGCGGAATAGAAAACCCTATCTCCGTTATAGCTCAGCTCGTATCCATTCTCTATATCATAATATGAAAAGGCAATCTCGGGGTAATAGGAAATCTCTTCCGTCTCGCCGTCCTCATCCAACCCATCAACCATCTTATTATATAACGGTCTGCTTGAGTTAACGTAATCCTCTATCTGCAAAGAATACTTCTCTATTATTTCTCTTTTCTTTTCTATATAAATATCAAGTGACAGAGACGTTGTATCTTCAACGAAGTCTGTTGCTTCGGTATCGACTCCTATGTATGATGTATCATCAGCCTTGTCTGTTGTGATATCGGTATTATTTGCCGATACGCTATCGTTTTCCGGCCACAGATTAACACAGTATGCAATTATCAATATTAGACAAACTGCAATAACCACCAAGCATACCGATATAAAAATTATTTTCGCGCTTTTCTCGGATAGCTTCTTCACATCAAATCACCACACTCTCGTGACGGAACACGTGACAGCATATATTAACAGACACGGGAAGCCCTGCAATATGCGTCGGATAACGCTCGACCTTAACGGCAAGAGCGGTCGTATCGCCGCCAAAGCCTTGCGGCCCTATATTTAATTTATTTATCTCACACAGAAGCTTGTCCTCAAGGACTGCGTATTTTTCATTTTCGTTTTTATCGTCAAGATCTCTCATAAGAGCCTTCTTTGATAGAACAGCCGAATAATCAAACGTGCCTCCGATACCCACGCCGACAACTATCGGTGGACAGGGATTCGCTCCCGCACGCCTGACAGTATCAACAACGAAATCTATTATATCCCCCTCTTTCGCTGATGGCGTAAACATCCTTGATGCGCTCATATTCTCGCTTCCAAAGCCCTTTGGAAGTGCCGTCAGCTTTATTTTATCCCCTTTTACGATAGAGGTGTATATGATCGCGGGGGTGTTGTCATTTGTGTTAACTCTGTCATAAAGAGGATCTCCGACAACCGAGCAGCGAAGCTTTCCCGATATGTATGCACCTCGAACACCTTTGTTTATGGCCTCGTTAAAATCTCCGCCCTCTATATGTACGTCCTGCCCTATTTCAGCAAAAATAATAGCCATACCCGTATCCTGACAAACCGGAATATCAAGCTCCTTTGCGGCATCAATATTCTGCTTCAAAATTTCAAGCACTTCCCTTGACAAGGCGTCTCTTTCCGTGCATATCGCAGAATTTATAGCTCGACAGGTGCTCCCCGGCAGGCTTTTATTCGCCTTTATGAATAGCTCCTTAACCTTTTCCTCAATAACACACGCATTTATACTTCTTACACACATATAAAACTCCAAACTTAAAAATACCGCCGATCATTTGAACGACGGTATTTAATCTAATCCATTATAGTATACTACCTCATCGGGCATACAAAGATTGAGCTTTTCCTTCGCAACCCTTTTTACATACTCATCATCAAATTCAAGTTCAAGCAAATATTCAAGCTCCTCGATTTGTTCGGAGCATTCAAGCTTTTGCCTCTCGACCTCATCGATCTTATCTTGATATTCGTTGTATTTCATAAGAGTTTTGGTTGCAATAATTATGGACGCCAAAACAAAAACGACAACAGCAATTCTCAAAAACACGTTCATATCCGTGTGCTTCAAAAATCCGCCACGCATTCTGTAATCACGCCCCCTCGTTAAATTTTCGAAAAAAATCAACAGCAGAATTCTTATAGCCACGCATCAATTTTCCGGTTTTACGCACCCTTATTTTACAATAAAAAAACGCATAAACCGAACCAAAAACACGGGCTAAAAAACTACTGATAATATTATACACGACTTTTATAGGAAATGCAATAGAAAATACGTAAATTTTTGTGAGAATTTTAAAAAAATTAGCTATTATTTCAAAAAAAGTCACAAATAATCGCCCAAATGTGTTAAAATACACCAAAAAGCCTATAAGGGCTGATATTAACAGTGAAATTCTGATTTCCCCCTCGTTAGCGTAAAAAACAAAAACAGAAAAAGAAATCCCAAGAAAAGAAAAATAGAGTATATCTTCAATGAAGATCACCGTATTTACAAGTGCGGTCTTTATTTTATTCTCATTCTTTTTATAATAGCCGATAAGAGGAAATTTTATTTTATAAATGAAGGCCGACCTCGAGTCGTCACCTGCGTAGCTCACTCCTATCATAACTCTCGTCAGACGGAGAAAATCGTAAGCTATTCCGAAAAATACCCCTAACAAAAAAGCATATAAAAGTGACCTGAATACCAGAAGCATATCAATATTCATTTACTTTTTAACCTTCTGAACAACCCTTTCCCGCCCGCATCACCTGACGTGTTATAATAAAGTCCGTCAACTCTGCCCGAGAGAGAGAGCTGTCCTCTTTCAAGATTCAGCGTTGAAATATGAATATCGTCTCCCTGTATTATCATATCCCCCATAAGAGTTTCAAGCATTACGCTTGTTTCGTCAAAGCTTATTACGTCCATAACGCCGCTAACGGTCATTTTTTCTCTCTTGCTGATTATAATCTCGTGCTCTGTATTCTTGCCGTTATCCTCTTGCATACATACCTCCAATAATGAAGCCTCCGCCTTAGCGGAGGCTTGATATTATATATGCTGAAGTGAACGGTAATATTACTTCTGGTCAATAACCTCGTACATAGTCGCGGCATCGGCCTTCAGCGCGTGCTCGAGCACCGTCTTAACACGAACGCTTACAGTTCGCTGACCAAACGTAATCTCGATTATATCATTTTCCTTAACGTTATACGAGGCCTTTGCAACCTTGCCGTTAACCGTGATATGCTCCGTGTCGCAGGCGTCGTTTGCAACGGTTCTTCTTTTTATCAATCTTGAAACCTTCAAAAATTTATCTAATCGCATATTGTTTTCCCTTACAAGTTACATAAAACAGTTTCGGCAGACTTTTTTGAAGTCTGCCGAACAAAAATTAATTTACGGAATCCTTAAGAGCCTTGCCGGCTGTAAATGCAGGATGCTTTGAAGCTGCAATCTTGATAGCTGCGCCTGTCTTGGGGTTTCTTCCCTGACGAGCAGCTCTGTTCTTAACCTCAAATGTACCGAAGCCGATAAGCTGAACCTTATCTCCTGCCTTAAGAGCTCCTGTAATTGATGCAACAACAGCATTAACTGCTGCTTCAGCATCTGCCTTCTTAAGGTTTGTTGCCTTTGCAACAGCGTCTACCAATTGTGTCTTGTTCATGGTTTTTACCATACCTTTCATTTTTTTCGTAAAATATTTTGTCATTTATCACAACAAAATATCCATTATTTATATAATAACATCAAATTGTACGAAAGTCAAGTCCTTTTTTAATATTTTTTTATAAAAATTACATTATTTTTGCTTAATTTCGTCCCAAATCAAATTTTTTTCCTTTTCCGACAGCTTTTCTATGTCTAAATTTTTAGAAATAATGAGATTTTCCCATTTTTCAAACCTATTTACAAACTTTTCTGTCGCATTATTCAGTGCAATTTCAGCATCAACCGAGCATTTTCGAGCAAGATTTGCCGCCGAAAACAGAAGATCTCCAATCTCTTCTTCAAGGTTTTCACGATTTCCACTCTCAAGCGCCGCCCTTATCTCGTCTGCCTCCTCGTTGATTTTATCAAGTGCTGACGTCTCATCGGGAAAATCAAGAACGTTTGCCCGCTTGCCGACCTTTGACGCCTTCATCAAGGCAGGAAAAGAGATAGGAACGCTGCGAAGCCTTGAGGTTATCGTATCTCTGCTTTTTTCTTCATTCTTAATATTATCCCAATTTTCAAGAACCTCATCCGAATTTTTAACGCTTATATTACCAAACACGTGCGGATGTCTGTGTATAAGCTTTGCGCACACATCTGACACGACGTCGTTTATATTAAAGGTATCCTTTTCCTCTTCGATTCTTGCATGAAAAAACACCTGGAGAAGAACGTCGCCAAGCTCCTCGCGAAGAAGCTCCTCGTCCCCTATATCAATAGCCTCAATAACCTCGTAGGTTTCTTCAATAAAGTCTTTTCTTATGCTTTCGTGAGTCTGCTCCATATCCCAAGGACATCCGCCCTCGCTACGAAGCAATTCAAGTATATCCCGAAGATCCGCAAAATTATACGAATCCGACTTCAAAAGTCTTTTTATTTTTTCATCTCTGTTCATTTTTACCCTACTTATATATTTTTATTTTCTTCAACAGTCCGTAAATTCCGTTACCGCCCGGAAGCATTTTTATATCGTCAGGCTCAACCGCCTTAAAGAGCACGGCACAAACCAGATACAAAACCGCCGCGCCGCCTATCGACGCTATCGTTACAATTCTTGACGGGCCTATCTCATTTCTGGCAAACGCATATATCAAGAATGCTCCGCCGACAGATATTACCGAGGAAATAAGCGGTCTGTAAAACAGCTTGCCGATCCCCTCAAATTCGGACGAATACTTTTTAATATAATAAAAATTGATAACCATAACGGTTACGTTGCACAAAAAGGTGCTTATAGGTGCTCCATATATATTTATCTTAGGGTTTCCTATAAGTAAATAGTCGAGCACGATCTTCACAACGGCACCGACTGCCATTGAGATTATAGGTTTTCTCTCCTGCTTATACGCTTGAAGAATTGCATTTGAAACGTTCATAAGACAAGCGAAGAGTATCGATGCTCCAAGTATTGAAAGTAAGGGAGTTGCAACGCCAACAGACTTTCCCTCTCCAAAGAAAAGCAGCTCCAATATCGGCTTTGAGAAAAACGCGACACCAAGAGCACAAGGCATAGCAAAAAGGGTACAAACACGCAAGGAGGAGGTTAAAACCATACTTTCCTTTTCCCTGTTTTTTGCCTCGATTGCCGAGGTAAGCATAGGGACAAGCGAAAGAGAAATACCCGTTATAATGGCGGGCGGCAGATTATAGATCGGAACGCAAAGCGTTGTGTAGTTACCGTAAAGGGCTTTTGATAGATTATCTGCAAAGCCTGCGCTTTGGAGCATTCTTGAGATCAGTGCAGTATCAACAAGCCTCGTAAGTCCCATAACCGACGAGCTGAGAGTTATAGGAATTGCGATATAGATCATTTTTGAAGCAATATCCGACGTTCTTTGCGTCTGTATTGCTCCATCCGGCACAAGCTCTCTGTTGTTAATTCTTATCAAAAGCTTTGATATGAGCAAATAGAGGACGGAGGCCAGAGTGCCTATTGAAAGTCCGCAAACGGCAAACGCCGCAACTATCGGCAGTGAATATCCTTTTTTCAAGGCATATCCCGCCAAAAGCAAGCCAATGACAAGCTTTCCGAGTGCTTCAATAACCTGAGAAACCGCTGTCGGCGACATAATCTGATGTCCCTGAAAATATCCCCTGATAGCACTTGAAATGCAAACGAAAAGCAGGGTTGGCGCAATAGCCACGATACAGTATGCAGCCTCATCTATTTTTATCCAGGCAGAAAAGCTTTTTGAGAAAAGCATCATCAAAAGCATACCGACAACACCGATTATAAAAAACAGCGAGACGGCAACCTTAAATATTTTCTTAATATTCCTTTGATTTCCGTGAACTCTGTTCTCTGAAATCAAAATTGAAATAGCGACGGGAAGTCCTGCCGTTGATATCATATAAAACATTGTATAAATATCGTAAGCAGCATTAAAATACGCCATTCCCTCTTCCCCGAGGTATTTAAGCATCGGTATCTTATATATAAGACCGATCACCTTAACCAGCGTTGTCGATAGCGTCATTATAGCAACACCGGATAAAAAGAGCTTTTTAGAACTGCTGTTCTTAAGCTTTTCCTCCATCAGTATAACCAAACCTTTCCGTATGGAATTGCGAATGCTCCCGAGGCATCCGTGCGTACACAAAAAATATCACTCAAAATCAACGTCTCTAAAAAACTCTTCAATTTCAGCATCAAATTGATTTTTCATATCATTGGCAAGATATTCATAGGGATATTTGTGATTAAACAACCGTTTTATTCTCGTCTTTTTGGGGTTTTCGGCGTCATATTCAACAAGCTTCGTAACAGCGCCCGCCCCTGCCGAGAAGATGGTGTGGACCTCTTCCATCATATATATGTTGTAAAGACCCTCTGTTCCCTCTTTTGCAAATCCTACGTTTTCAAAATTTCCAACCGTATTCTTCTGACGGTACATATAGTACGGAATATACCCGTTTTGAGCCGCCTTCAGCTGAGAATAATCAACGCACTTCCAGGCGTCTCCGCCGCGCAGCGAGAAAATATCAGGCCCCTGCTTTATAAGGTCGGCAGACTTTTTCACGCAGAACGTATGTACAGTGATATTCTCGGGATTTAATTTAATGATACTGTTAAAGGTTTTTGAAAACGTCTTGAAATTATCCCCGGGCAAGCCAACGATCAGGTCGGTGTTAATACATTTTATTCCCGAATTTCTTGCAATATCATAGGCTTTATAAAATTCCTCGCTCGTATGCGAACGACCTATACCCTCAAGCACCATATCACAGAGCGATTGAGGGTTAACGCTCACGCGTGTAACACCGTATTCGTATGCAATCTTCAGCTTTTCGGCGTCAATAGTATCGGGACGACCGCCCTCAAGAGTATATTCGGATACAGATGAAACGTCGGTGCATTCGGAAATGGTTGAGAGCAAAATACGCAGCTGCTCAGCCGAAAGAATAGTCGGCGTTCCTCCTCCTATATATATGCTCTTCAAGTTCATACCAAGTCTGTCTATATGAGAAAATATATTTCTGATATCCTCGCAAAGCTTAACCAAATATTCGGGTATCAAGGAAAGCAGCTTTTTCGACGTATAGGAAACAAAGGAGCAGTATGAGCATCTTGATGGGCAAAAAGGAATTGAAATGTAAACGCTGCAATCCCTCTTTTGCGGTGTGCATATAATCTTTTGCTCGGTTCTTGCAATATTTGTTGCCAAAACTGCCTTTTTGGGCAGGACGCAATAGTCGGTTGCAAGAATTTTTCTGACCTTCGTTTTGCTGTTTCCCTCAAGCAAAAGCTCGGTTGCAACCTTTGCAGGACGAACACCCGTTAAAATTCCCCAAGACGGACGGTATTCAAGAACTGCCTCACCGCAAGCATACATAGCTCCGCCAATAGCAAGCTTTATCGCTCTGTCCTTCGTTATTCTTCCGCCAATCTCAAAATTTTTATCGGCACTTGCCTTTCTCTCGCCAAGCGTCAGAGTGCATATAGCCTTGACTGCGTTATCATCACCGTTAACTACAACGTCAAGCCAAGGTGTGTCGGGGGTGAAATATTCGGACTCAGAAAATTTAGCGCCCGGAAAATAGATCATACAAAGCATCTGAACGTAGTAACGGTTAATCGGCAAATTACCGCCAAGAGTCAGCTTCATGATTTCACCTTTCCTTTTTTCAAAACTTCACTTTCCATAACTATCGTAACGGGGCCGTCATTTACTATATTAACTGTCATATCCGCCCCAAACTCACCCGTTTCAACTCTTCGGAGTCCGCTTCTCAAAAGAGATACGAAATACTCATAAAGCTCGTTTGCACGTGCGGGAGCCTCTGATGCAAAATAATCGGGGCGGTTGCCGGCTGAATAATTAGCCATAAGCGTAAACTGCGAAACGACAAGCGCTTCTCCGTCAACATCTACGATAGATTTGTTCATTCGTCCGTTCTCATCGTCAAAAATACGGAGCTTCAGAATCTTTGCCGCGAGCAAATCCGCATCGTTTTCCGTATCCCCCTTAGCAACGCCTAAAAGAATCATAAGGCCGTTACCGCATTCTCCAACCGTTTTACCGTCAATAACAACGCTTGATTCCTTTACTCTTTGTAAAACCGCTTTCATTTTTATCCTCCAATTACGAGAATCCTCTCGTCACGTCTGTTATGTCCTTAAGACTACGCAATCTCGATACGATAGACTTATAGTGTTCTATATTCTTGCAGCTTATCTTCAGGTTCAAAATAAGAGTGTCATTCGATTTCTTTTGGGAATTTATAGCCAAAATCGACACTCTCATATCCGCAAGCGCCATCGACACATCCGCAATAATACCGATTCTGTCATAGGCAAAAATCTGAATAAGTGCTTCATATTCACCCGCTGTTCCTGCAGCCTCTTTTTCCCATTCAGCCTTCACCAATCTGTTCTTATATTCATTGTTTGCAAGACCCATAAGAATATTGGGGCAGTCCTTTTTGTGAACCGAAACGCCAAATCCTTTCGTTACAAAGCCGATTACAGAATCTCCGGGCAACGGATTACAGCATCTTGCAAATTTGACAAGACAACCGGGCTCGCCGTCTATAATAATACCGCCAGACTTTATATTCTTCGGCTTCGCTATATGAACCTGCTTTTCCTCGTTTGCCGGCTCATCGATTTTAACTATTCTTGCAAATTCATCCTTTAGCTTTGATGTGATTTTAGATAGAGTAATTCCACCGTAACCAAGAGTATTATACAGATCCTCCGCAGACTGAATACCGATTCTGCGTGCTACACTCGTTACCGCCTCGTTCATCTGGGTGTCTGTGAAGTTTCTTGAATGTTTTTTAAGCTCTGCCTCTATCATTCCCCTGCCGACAAGGATATTTTCATCTCTCTTTTCGCGCTTGAACCATTGTCTTATCTTATTCTTGGCTTCACCCGTTTTTACAATTTTCAGCCAATCTCGACTCGGCCCCTTTGAAGAATTTGACGTTATGATTTCAACGATTTCGCCGTTTTCGGGAGATTTATCAATAGGAACTATCATTCCGTTGATTTTAGCACCAACCATCTTGTTACCAATGGCAGAGTGAATAGAATATGCAAAGTCAATAACGGTTGCACCCTGCGGAAGCGATATAACGTCGCCCTTTGGAGTGAAAACGAAGGTTTCATCGTGGAAAATATCCGTCTTGATGGCGTGCATAAACTCCTCGGGGTCGTGAGTATCGTCCTCGGTTTCAATAAGCCTTGCAATCCATTCAAGCTTCTTGTCAATTTCCTCGCTTGAACGGTCACCCGATTTATATTTCCAATGCGCAGCAATACCGTATTCGGCAATATGATGCATATCCCAGGTTCTTATCTGAACCTCAAACGGAATACCCTCTCTTCCGATTACCGTCGTATGCAAGGAACGATACAAATTAGGCTTCGGTGTCGATATATAGTCCTTGAATCTTCCCGGTATAGACTTATACATCTCGTGTATTATTCCCAATACAGTATAGCACTCAAGCTCTGTATCAACAATAATTCTCAATGCGTAAAAATCGTATATTTCATCAAAGCTCTTATTCTGATTGTACATTTTCTTATAGATGCTGTAAACAGACTTGATTCTTCCCTCAAGAGTGAATTTCAAGTTGTTATCGGTAAGCTTTGTATCAATATGATTTCTCAAATTTTCAATCAGATTAAGACTTTGACCGTATTTTTCCTCAACGTGAGTTTTAACCTCGTTATAGCCGTACGGATCAAGATAAGAAAGCGAAATATTCTCAAGCTCCTGCTTGATCTTTTGCATACCGAGGCGGTGTGCGAGCGGTGCGTACACCTGCATGGTTTCAAGTGCTATCGTCCTTTGCTTTGAATCGGATTTTGCCGCAAGCGTCCTTATATTATGCAGTCTATCGCAAAGCTTAATAAAAATTACGCGGATATCCTTTGACATCGCAAGAAGCATTTTTCTGATGTTCTCTATATGAGCCTCTTCCTTGTCCTCAATCTGCAAAACGACGATTTTGGTAAGACCGTCAACGAGAAGCGCCACTTCCTTGCCGAATTTCTTCTCTATATCCTGAAGATTCGTTTTGTCAGAGCAGTCCTCAACCGTGTCATGAAGCAGTGCCGCACATATAGAGTCTGTATCAAGCTCAAGTCCCGCAACGATCTCGGCAACAGCAACAGGGTGAGAAATGTATTCCTCTCCGCTTTGCCTGAATTGGCCGCAATGAAGCTTGGCGGCATAATCAAATGACGCCTTTATTTTTTCCGTATCGTAATTTTTGCCCGTTGCTCTCAAAATTTCAAGCAGTCGTTTTATCGTAACCTTCTCGGGTATCTCTTTTTTCGTTTGGTTGATATCGTCCATAATATAATCTCCGCACCGCAAAGGATTTATTGCGATTAAATTAGAATTTTATGTAACAGCCTGACCTTTAAGCTTTCTTAAAATATACGACTTGTCGAGGTTGGTTTTTTCGCTTTTGTAAACGATTTCAAAGCGGTAATGTCCATCATCAGTCTCGTCTATTCCGCATAAATTAAGCTCCATAAAGATACTCATAATAAACTTCATCTTTATATAGTTTATGTTGCATTCGCCATTTCCCGAGCTTTCTGACCTCAAAATTGAAAGCAGCGTCCTTTCGCTTATATAGTCGTGACCCATTCGGCTTTCCTTACGAAGTGTGTTGTACACGAGTGCAAACTCTTCTCTTGTAGGAATAACGTTACAGGGGTCGGAAAACTCTCCGCCGCCCTTGATATATTCATATCTGTATATATCGTTTTTCTGTGAGCTTGCATAGCCTTCAGAGAGTCTTGCGTCCTTTACAATCATCTGCACCGTTCTGTGATTCTGATATTCGTTGATATCAGCATTGAAAAGCACGTCGATAACGTCTCCTACATAGAACGGAAGTTTATTTGCCGCCATACCGAAATACATAGCGACCATACTCATTCCATTCCCCGAGAGAACGAGCTTCACGTGCTTTCCCGCACCTACGGGGGTGATTCTTTCGATTTTCACGCCCCTTACAATGAAAGCAGGAACGGGGTTTGCAACGCCAAATGGCTCAAGACGGGATATCTCGTTTACCATATCAAGAGTCAGCGATTCAAAAGGAATTTCACAATCTGCATCAAGACGGACGTCGAGCATTTCCTCGGAAATATTTTTCTCTGCGTATTCATTTATCTTACGCTTGAAATCGCCAAGCTTACTTCTCTCAACAGAGAGTCCTGCCGCAAGCTCGTGTCCGCCGTATTTCAAGATACAGTCATCACAATAGTCAAGTGCTCCGACAAGATTCATGCCCTTAATACTTCTGCCCGAACCCTTACCTACGTCGTCCCCCTCGGGATATCCGCGCGTAGCACCGTCAAATGTAATCAAAATCGACGGCAAGCCGTATTTTTCGGTTACTCTTGAGGCAACGATTCCGATAATTCCCTGCTGCCATGTATCATCAGCGAGAACGATAACCTTTTCTTTTTCGAAATCGTGCTCCTGTTCAATAATCCTATAAGCCTGCTCCGCTATTCTGTTCTCCTCAACCTGCCTATGGCGATTGATTTCACAAAGCTCCTCGGCAAGCGCCCTTGCCTTCTCATCAGAGTCTGTCAAAAACAGTTCAACAGCCTTTGCCGCACTGCTTATTCTGCCTGCGGCGTTAATTCTCGGTGCAATTCCAAATCCAATAAACGAAGAGGTAATTTTCTTCCTTTTTGCAGGTCTTCGAGCCTCTCCGCCGGCAACAGAGCGAACATCTGTATTTCCGTACATCGAAGCATCTATAAGAGCGTTAAGCCCCTTTCTCTCCGTTGAGTTCAGCTTGTCAAGGCCGTAGGATACTATCAGTCTGTTCTCGTCAACAATAGGCATAACGTCGGCAATCGTTCCGATAGCCGCAAGGTCTGCATATTCGCGAAAAACCTTTCTGATGCCGTTAAGCTTATCCTCGCCCCTCTCCTCATAAAGCTTACTTTCATACGCACAAAGAAGCTTGAATACAACGCCGACGCCTGCAAGCTCCTTAAACGGATACGTGGAATCGTGTCTATGTGGATTAACAACGGCGTATGCATCGGGAAGCTCCCTTCTGCATTCGTGATGATCTGTGATGATCATATCTATTCCAAGAGACTTTGCATATTCGGCTTCCTCATAAGCTGTTATTCCCGTATCAACCGTGATAATCAGCTTTACTCCGAACGGCACGAATTTATCTATCGCCGTCTTCGAGAGTCCGTAACCCTCTCCGTCTCTTTTTGGAATATAATAATCAACGTCCGCGCCCTTGTCCTTTAGGTATAAATAAAGACTGCTGACAGAGGTTACTCCGTCAACGTCATAATCTCCGTAAATTACAATTCTCTCTTTATTCAAAAGAGCCTCTTTAATTCTTGAAACAGCCTTTCCCATATCGTTACAGGCAAAGGGGTCGTGAAGAATGCTCGTACCGTTATTGAAAAACTGCCTTACCTCCTCTGCGGTTTTATATCCTCTGTTATACAGAAGCTTTGCAGTAATTTCGCCAACACCCGTTTCTTCACAGGTTCTTTTAATTTCATCATTCACCCTGCCGTCATCGGTAGCAAACAGGGTGTTCCATATTCTTTCTCTACTTGCATCAAACATTTTACTTCTCTTTCTTTGTTCCGAATGTCATCTGCACAAAACGCAACAATAAATTATTCTTTTCTTTTTATTATCTTTGCGATTACGACGTCGTATTTTTTTGAGGACACGAGCCTTGAATAAAGCCAGACAATAACAAACGAGATAACGAAGCCCAATGATGCCGACGCATATCTTATTCCGCTAATCTCACTAAAAAATGAGGCAACGAAATAAAAAACAAGCATCGTTAGGATCGGGAATATAAACACAAGCGCAGCATAGGCCAAAACCTTTTTCGTTTCAGTCTCAATTTCAACAACGTCGCCTACCCTTGCGTCAATTTTATTTTCCGCCCTTGACCGTATAGTTTTATTGCTTCCCATAAGAGAGCAAACAGAGCACCCATCGGCGTGCTTGTGGCAGGCATCGCAGGCAGCGAGCCTTTCGCTCTCAACTATTGAATATTTATCGTTTACCTCTGTAACAACAGCCGTAACCTTCAATATGTTCTCCGTTCTATCATCGTTACTTACTAAAAAGCGACAAGCAACTGATGATCAAATCTTTTCATAAGGTGCAAAGCGCTCCATGATTTTCAGCGCAACCCTGATTCCGTCAACTGCGGCACTTGTAATTCCGCCCGCATATCCCGCGCCCTCGCCGCAGGGATATACAGAGTCGTGACTTACAGAGCATAAAGCCTCGTTTCTCAAAATACGTACGGGAGCGGACGTTCTCGTTTCGACACCCGTAAGCAAAGCGTCAGAAGATGCAAACCCACGAAGACGCCTATCAAAGCTTAAAATACCTCTTTTCAGAGAGGACGTCACAAAGGACGGCAGTATTCTCGATAAATCACAAAGCGTGCTTCCTCTCCCTTGCATATAGCTTGGTAAAATTCTTGTCGGCTCTGTACCTCTCTTATCATTCAGAAAGTCCCCAACCGTTTGCGTCGGAGCATTATAGTTACCTCCTGCAAGAGAAAATGCCGCGCGCTCTATCTGCCTTTGAAAATCGATAGCACCATCAACCGTATTTCCGTAATCATCACCGTTGACGGAAACAGCTATAGCAGAGTTTGCATTTCTACCGTCTCTTGCGTAATGGCTCATACCGTTTACAACCAAGCCGCCCTTTTCGCTTGACGCACAAACAACCTCTCCGCCGGGACACATACAAAAGGTATAAACGCCGCGCTCTCCCTTTGTGTCAGACAGGTTATATTCGCCCTTGCCAAGCCTTGAGTTGCCTGCAAAGTCACCAAACAGTGCCTTATCTATATCCTCTTGAAGATGCTCTATACGAACACCTACCGAAAAAGGCTTCGGAACAAGAGTAAATCCTCCCTTGCAAAGAGAATTATACGTATCTCTTGCACTGTGACCGACAGCTAAAACCAATGAGTCAAAGGGGATTTCTCCTTTATTCGTTACCGCAATATTGTCATGTATCGACTCAAGACGGGTGTTGTATCTTATCTCTCCGCCAAGACGGGTGATCTCATTTGCAACGTTTGAAACGACCACACGAAGAATATCCGTGCCGATATGCGGCTTTGCCTTATATAAAATCTCCTCGGGGGCGCCGAAATCAAACAATCGTTTTAATACGTATGAGCATTTTTCGTCGTTTATTCTCGTAACAAGCTTGCCATCCGAAAAGGTTCCTGCTCCGCCTGCTCCAAACTGAATATTTGAATCAAGATTAAGCGTTCTGCTTTCGTAAAACTCTCTGACAGCGCGCTCTCGCTCAAAAACCTCACACCCGCGCTCAATAACAACAGGAGAGTATCCGTTCTCTGCAAGAAGCAGAGCACAGAACATTCCCGCCGGGCCAAAGCCTACGACAAGAGGCCGACGAAAAAGCTTTTGGTCTCCCTTTATGATATCAAAGTCGGTTGACGCCATAACCTCAATTCCGAGTCTTTTGGCAAGAGCCTCATTTTTCAACGAAATATCCTCGAGTGCGGCAACGACGGACGAAACGAATAAAATATTATCCCTATCTCTTGCGTCAATCGATCTCTTATAGAGCTTCAGCGAGCCCTCGCTCACCGAGATGCCGACCTTTTTTAACCGTTTTCTCGCCTCCGAAAAAATCTCCTCGTCAGACTCGTCTATTTGGGTCTTTATATTAGTTATAAGCAAATTCATAAATTAACCTTCGATGGTAACTGCTACCTTTGCGGTATTTGTCGGGAAAAGCGTATAGTCCTGCGCCTCTGCAAGAGTTATAACTATCGGAAGTCCGTCCCCTGTTACCGTAGCAACGTTTGAGAGGTCAAGCTCAAGGCTGAACAATTCGGGCGAAACCTTATTTGCGGAGTTCGTTGCAACAAAGCAATTAAAGGTTATCTCGTCGTCAAGGAATTTATATTTCAAGCCGCGGGGATTTTTAACCTTTATCGACGAGGTGTCCACAGTTACAGACACGCTCTTTACCCTGTTAAGAGATATCGACTGCGTATAGGTCTGATTTTTATTTGCGTCTGAAACCTTTCCGTATTTTGAAAGGTCAAGAAGTATTTCTCTGTTGATGTTGAGACCGTTGATGCTCGTTTCGTCTATCGGAGGCAATTCAACGAATTCAATATTATCGAGCACGTCCTGCTCGCCCTTGAGCGTGATTTCCTTCGGGGAAATTGTCGTTTTTATATTGGTGTCTTTTATATATCCGTATTTGAAGGTAGAGCGGAGGGGGACTGTTTTTTCAGTATAAACGAATATATCAAGAACTATATTTTCGTCAAGCGGACGAATATAGTCGCTCTCAATAACGTCGCCCTCGGCGTCAATCAATGATATTTTCTCTGTCTTTGAGAAGCTGCTGGTCAAAACTCCGAGGTCTGCCTCAACCCTTGCGGCAAAAATTCTGCCCAAAATGCTCTTAGCTCCGCTGACTACCACGCTCTCGCTCTTGGGGGTTATTTCAAACTGAAAATCAGAGGATATCTGGTATTTTTTATCAACCACTACGGGAACCTCAATCTCTGCCGTTTCGTCAACGAAAGCACTCACGCTTGACGGATTTATCGTAACGTCTATGTTCCTTCCCAGATCAATATTCACACTCAGCCTTGACGTGCCGTATGAGTTAATGTTTCCAACGTCTATTGACGCTACAAGCTCCTCAGCTCTTAATTCCTGAAGCTTATATTCGGGACCTCTTACCGTGATGCTGACGGTCTTATATGAAAGTCCGTACACGTCAAGATTATTTTTCTTAAGCTCGCCTTCGTTTTCAATAACAATCGGAATATTATTAAACTCACGACTTACCATCTGTACGTTAGTTCCCGAAACGTTAAGCCAAACGAGAAAAGCAACGAGAAGACACGCGGAATAGATAATTATCGAGGTCAAGCCAATATGATATTTTCCGAGGTAAACGTCCTTTTCGGAAATTTTCTTTATAATTTCGGTTGATGAAATGTTCTGTTTTCCAATTTTCATATTGCAGCCTCCTTACTTAGAATTTTTGTTTTTATTTTTGTGTATCTTTTCCGTCTGCTTTTTAGACGAAATCAGGTTGGTTATAAGCAAACTTCTTAGCATATCGTTACTTATGTTCTGCTTGAGCACACCGTCAATGGCAAAGGAAATCTGACCGCTTTCCTCGGATACTATAACCGAAAAGCAATCGTTTCCATTCTCGGTTGCTCCAACCGCAGCCTTATGACGCGAGCCAAGGTGTGTTGCAAGGTCTGTGCTGCGTGAAATTTCATCGAACAGAACTCTTGCTCTTGAAATCTTAAAATCACGGATAACGACAGCTCCGTCGTGAAGAGGGGAATTCTTAAAAAATATGTTCTCTATGATCTCTTTTGAAATATCGCAGTTAAGCTTCACAGACTTCTGCTCATCATAGCTGTTAAGCTCCTTTTCCTCCTGAAACACGATAAGAGCACCGACCTTGTCCTGCGACAGAGTCTTGACAGCGCGGCAAATGCTGTCGATTTTATTCATCTGGTCATCCTGCTCGATAGTTAAATTTCTGATCTTGAATTTTTTGCCGGCGTAGCTTACGTTCTCAAGCAAGGAGCGAAGCTCGGGCTGGAATATAACGACCAGCGCAATTATACCGAACTGCATTACGTTTTCAAGAACGAAAAAGGTTGCATTGAGATTAAGCAGATAAGAAACAAGGACGAGAACGATAACGGCAAAGATACCGATAAAAAGTCGTCCCGAGCGCTTCTTCATAGTACCGAGAATAAACCTCGTGCAAATATAAAGAAGAACCGATAAAACGAGAATATCGATTATTGATAAGACAACCTTTACAATTCCGAATTTTGAGCTGAATTCAGAAATTATATATGACAAATTTTCTCTTGCGTTCAAAGCCATTCCACCCTTCTTTTTCTGTTTGCAAACCCTCGTTCGCACAAATAAACAATATTACATAATAATTATATCACAAAACTTTTCGTTTTTCAAATATTTTTTCAAAAAAATATAGATATTTATTATTGTTTATTTATATATACAAAATTTTCGCAAAAAACAAAGACTGTCTCGGAGGAAACAGTCTTTATCCAAATCGTACTATTATAGATTTTTCGTTATTATTCCAAAATGTAAACTCTCATATTTCGTCTTCCGAAATTAAGGAGATCCTGATGCGTTCCGCTCATACAAACGTCAATACGCTTTCCCTTAATACCGGGGCCCGTATCCTCTGCCGAGCAATAGCCTATCTCTCCGTAATTTCCCGTTACGAACATTTTCGTTCCGTAAGGAATAACTCTCGGGTCAACGGCAACAACTCCGTCCTTTGCTTCAGCTCCCGTCGCCGTTATTCCACCCGTTTTGTATGCTGTTGCAACAACGTCGATGTAATAAGAATACTCGTAAACAGTTCCGTCCTTCGACGTAACGGTGCCTCCTGCTCCGACGTAATAAACAGCGTCAACCGCTTCATTCATAAGCTCGTTACCGATTATAATATCCTCAACAAGCTCACCGTTTATATACATCGCCTCGTGGGTCACCCTTGACACCCCGTCCTTCCCCTCAGAGATAAGCTCGATTTTGCCCTTCGGGATAGTCTGACATTCAATATACTGCTTACCAAACGGCGTGATAACGTCTTCCGTGTAGATTTCGGTAACGTAAGTGCCGATGACAATCCTCATTCCGTCAAAAACTTCACTGTTAATATCGTAATTGACGGCGACACTATCATCAGAATAATCAATATTACGCTCGTCTAAAAGCTCTGACACCTTCATTACGGGAGTTCTGACAAGACTCTCATCGTCATCTCCGACAGTTATGGAAAGGATAACTATTTCCGCTTCTGTCTCTATTTCTGTTTTCGTTTCTGCTTCTTTCGTGCCGTACTCTTCACTGTTCTCTGAAATATCGTTATTAGCACTAAAAATCGGGATAGCAAGAAGAGTTGATACGGCAAGCAAGAAAATCACAACAAGCCTGATGAAATATTTATCAAGCTTACTGTTAGGGTTTCCTAAAACCATAAATCAATTTTCCCTTTCGATTTTGAGTTTCAAACAGACATTTAATGCCTATTCGCAATTCCGTAGAATTATAACACGGCATCCTGCGTTTGTAAACCCAAAACCGAAAACATTTTTGTTTTCACCAAAAAATTACCAATAGTTACAAATCAAATTTGTTAAAATTGAACAATTTAAGTTAACGAAATATGTCGCAAAAAGGAGTTTTTTGTGAATAATCACTATTTTTCAGAAAACGGCAGACGTCATCACGTCTGCCGTTTTTGAAGATTATTCCCCAAACAAAACGTTATAGTAATCGTATTCGATAACACTCTTTGAGTAATTCATTTTGTTTCCGACAATCTTCTTGATTCTATCAACGTATCCGTCGGGAATATCTGCCCCGTCCTTCGGTGTGAATACTCCCGTTTTGCTGTCATACTCGCCCTTGTCTGTTTTCCATGTGTAATTGCCCCAGATAACGATGGGCTCAGCATCAGAAAGTGCGTCTCTGCCGACAAGAAGTCTTGAATCATACTCAACGCCAAACAGATTTGAAAGAGTCGGCACGATATCAAGGCTATAGGTTGGCGCGTCAACCACTATCGGCTCTTCCCTGTCCTCAAGACAGCCACTCCAGA
>JAZRJC010000019.1:0-5691 GCA_045645605.1 Eubacteriales bacterium
TTGAGCGCGGAAGGCTCTGTCGCAGAGGACGGTCGGGCAGACGGCGCGGAAGGCGCGGAAGGCGCGGAAGGCTCTGTCGCCGTAGGCGGCTGAGGGGGAGCGCGTCATAATAAAGTTTATCAAAACTTATAAGTCACGCAGGCTCCTTCTGTCACGCTACCGCGTGCCCCCTTCCTTCCGGAGGAAGGCTTTCTGCTCCCCCCTGAAAGGTTATTAAAAAATCACTAAATATATTTACAAACCGCCAAAATTGTGATATAATAAATATGCTACACAAAACCGAATAAATGTTTGGGACTAATGGTATTTTTATTTGTATAGGGAATATTATACCCTTTTTTGTGCATACTGTTTTTGAATTTGGTAAAAACGCAAATTCCAAAAAGCAGTATGTCGGATATCATTATCCCGTGCATCTGGTTTTGTGTAGCAGCAATCGGGGTTTGCGTTTTTCGGTGCGTGGCTTCGGTTGCGCACCTTTTTTATATTATGATAGGAGGAGAAATATGGATAGGGATGCGTATAGGAAAATGTATAGGGAAATGCATAGGGATCTGTATGAAAATGTTCCCCAAAAGGTAATAGACATTACGGGGATAGAGCTTACGCCTGGAAAACCTGAAGTTTGTCTTGGCAGCGGAGATTTAGATTTTGATTGCTGTTGCGATGAGTGTGACTACTTTTTGCTTTGTTTTCCTGATTATGATCCCAAAATTAGCGATATATTTGAAGATTAACTAAACAAACGAAATCCGCAAAATAGGCATTTTGCGGATTTTTTCGTCAGCTTCAATACAAACAAATTCAGCAAAGCCCTTTTAACATAAAACTAATATCGCACCGAGGTGCAATCTCGGCGTTTTTGAGTTGTGCCGAGGTGCAAAGCGAAAGACTTCCGCGAAGCCTTCCGTGTCAGCAGTTAGGCGTGGTGGCACGAGCCAAAACTAACAATTTCAGAGTTCTTTCCCGCTTAACAAAAGCGAAAAGCTTCAGCAAAGCCCCATTTAGTATATTTCAAAAGCGCCGGTTTCATCTGAACTAACCGTTCACATAAGGAAAAGAGTTTTTAGGGAAAAACGCAGTTTGTCCCTAAACGACCTTGGCTACTTGCGTCGGGGCAAGTAGCGAAAAGAACCCCCAACAAAAAGATTCTTTTTTCTAAACGGGTCATCGAGGCGCCGACCCCTACCAAGATTACAATAACTGAAAAAGAAAACCTGCCATTTTATGGCAGGTTTTCTTTTTCAAAACAATTCTCTTGGGCGTCAATATTTATCCGTTGAAGTGATAGGCTCGCCCGACTGAACTCTCTTTGCGTCGGCAAGAATTTTCTCTGCAACAGTTTTCAAGCAGTAGAATTCGCCCTCGCCGTTAAGAGTGACGTAGGAACGACGCTCGGAATACTGATAGAACTTGTAGGTCAAAACTCTGCCTGCGTCGGTTTTAACAGTGAAAACAACCTGTGCCTCACTGTCGTCCAAAGCCTTGAGAGCCTCCTTTTCGGAGCTTTCAAGCGAGCAGTCTCCCTCATATGAGGAATAAAGCAGCGTCTTATAGAACTGACGGAAGTTGTTAACGTCAGGCTTGTAGCCGGTGTTTACCTCGGTTACAACAAGCTCCTGACCCTCGCCCTCAAGCTTGTAGTCAACCTCGAAGCCGCGACCGTCAGATACAGAAATATCCGTTACGTAGCCTATCTTCATCTGGAAGAAGGGTGCTTCAACCCAATCGAAGAGATCCCAGGTGAGAAAATCACACGCCTCGGCCTCGGCCTTAACTATCTGTTGGAAATAAGGAGAGGCAACGTAATATGAGCCGTCGGGATTTCGGGGGCTTATAAGAATCATATTTTCTCTGACGGTTACGGGAGAGCCTGCAGTTGAAAGGTCTCTTTCCCAATAATCGTACTGCACGACGTATGCGTCATCGCCGATATTATATTTAGCCAAGGTTTCGTCAGTGACTCCGAGACAAACGACCTCAAGCTTCGTTTCCGCTTGCTCGTCGCCGCCCGCCTGATAAATCTGCTTCATAGCGGAGGAGATTGCTTCAGCTGACGGGGTGATGTTCTGCGGATAGAGCATTCTATAGGTGCTTGTTTCAAATTCGGTGCCCTTTCTGTCCGCTTCCTCAATATAATCGAAGCAGATGATAGTCTGGTCATAGCGGCGAAGAATGAAATCGTGAACCATAAAATAGTCGTTTTGAGTCATAGGGGTAATAATCATAGGCTCCACCAGCACCTCGACGGGAGCGAGGAGGGTTTCGGCAATCGACGTATCAAGAACGTAAACGGTGTCGGGTCTGCCCTCGTATAAGAAGTAGTATCCCGTGCCTGTTGTAATCTTGTCTCCGATATAGCACTTGTATTCAACTCCGTCCTTCGTTTTCATAACGAAGCGAGGCGGCTGCTCTACGACGTTTCCATTCTCATCAAGCGTTTTATCAAGGCCGTATTCCGAGAGGTCCTCGGTTTTGCCGACCTTTGTGATCGCCAAGGGATATCCGCAGCTGGTCATAAGAGACGACATGTTTTGCTCGTGGAAGGCAACGCCCTCAAAGCCCTCGATTTCGGGGCTATCTGTTTCGGTATTACGGTATATTTTGTATCTTCCGTACTCGTTTATAACTATAATTGACTGAATGTCGTCGGTTGAAACCTGCGGATAAACAAGAATTTTATTAGCAAGACCGACAGCCTCTCCGTCCTCTGTTTCGGGGACTGCCGCTGTCACGTCGGGCGTCTTGTTCATCTCGTTTTTCATAGGAATCGAAACGAAAATATAGACAAGGACGAGAAGCAAAAGCACCGCCGACAAAATAATTACCGCTTTTGTTTGATTATTTCTCATCATATATATTTTCTCCTAACGATTCGAACGGAGCCGATAATGGCAACGATAAGAGCAGGAACTATAGTGAAGATGAGGGTGTAATTTCTGGCGGTTGAGGTTTCAAGACCCTCGATCGCAACTCTTGAGAAGGGCTTTACGGGAAGGTCAACGACAACTATATCCTTCTGCATAATACGCATTGAGGAATATAGAGAAGCGCTGTTGCCGTAAACGATAGACTGAAGAAGAGCCTCTGTTGCAAATTCGGTTGAGCCGCAAACCATAAGATAGGAATATTCCGTGGTCTTTGATTCGCCGACACGTCTGCCCTCGGTTGTGATAGTCATAAGAGGGAGAGTGTTAAGCTTTGTAGCTGTATCAACCCTCTCACCGTTCGCCATAACGTACGAGTCTTCGTGCGCGACGAAGATATCGTTTATCTGACGAGAATAGCCGTTTGAGGAATAGTAGCCTGTTGAATCGTAGCTGTCGGAATGAAGAATAGGCATAGCCTCGGGGAAGATGACCTTTGGAGCTGTTCCTGCGTTTGTGAGGTCGTTATTTACCTGAAGACCGAGAGAGCTTTCCTCGGTTACGTACTTTGCAACGATATTGTTGCCCTCTTTGTCGATAGAATTTTGCGAGTCATAGACCATACCGCTGTACAGCTGACCGTCCTTTTCATATCTGCCGAGCTTAACGCCCCATTCATAGAGATATTCCTCAAGATTCGGGAGAACGGGCGTCGAGGGGGAAACGAAGAGGATAAAGGAATTGACACCGTCCATATATTTATCAAGCTTTTCGATCTCGCTTATATCCGAATAGCCGTCATAGCTTGAGAGAAAGTCGGAGGTGGGGTTGTAGCTTATAAGGAGCTTACAATCGGTCGGAATCTCGTTTGCCGAGAGGTCGATAAATTCGATTTCGTATCCTGCGTCGGAGACAAGAGTAGCCAGAGCCTCATCGGCATAAGACTCGCCGTGATTTGTGATGATACCGCAAATGGGGGCGGAGGTTCTCGTTACCGCAAGGATAGTGGAGGCGAATTTCGACTCGGCACTATACGCCCAGGGGGAGTTTGGAGAGCTTTGAGTAAAGGTGTAGAAGGCAGAGAGAGAAAGCTTTCTGAACTTTGCTCCGCTTTCGATAATTACGTCTGTGGGATTGATAAGGGTGGTTGCCGTAGTTTTATATTTGTTAACGGCGGTCGGGTTTTTTATGACGTTAACCGTCTCAACCGTGATATTGTCGAGCTTATCGGCAATTTCAAGCGCGGTGTTATATACAAGTCTTGAATTGTCGGTATCGTTGAGTGTGTCGGGGTCGTCGCAGAAGATAATCCTTACGTCGTCCTTGACGTCACGCAGAATATCGACGCATTCGTCCGAGAGCGTGTAAACGCCGTCAGAGGTCATATCGATATACCAGAGATTTTTCTGTGCAAAGGTCGAGAAAACGACGTTGAACATTATGATAACAGCAAGGAAAAGAGCGGTTACTACAGCGGAGAGTGTTCCGTAACGCAATTTTTTATTGTTTGTAAAATTATTCATCACAAAACCTCCAATCAACCCCAACGGCGCTTTTCATATACTCTTACGGTGAAGAAAATGAAAACAGCGGAAAGAGAAACGTAGTAAACGAGCGAAGCGAAATCAAATCTGCCGTAGCCGAAGTTGTCGTATCTGCTGAGAACGCAGAGCCAGTCGATAACGAAGCGGACTGCGTAGCTTGAGATAAGCGAATTTACAAGGCTGAGAATTACCATAATAAGCAAAACGGTAATTGTGAGAACGGCGGAGGCGAGCTGATTTTCGGTAAGCGTTGAGATAAACATACCGACAGCGATAAACGCCGCGCCGATAAGGATAATGCCGATAATAGAGCCGAACATCTGCGCCTCAGAGGGGCCGATGAAGATAGAATCAGACTGCGCTGCAGCACGCTGTGCGGCAGCGGTCACAGAAAGCGGGAAGAAGGTTACACAGGACATAAGAACCGAGCCTGCGAAAATTGTGAGTGCGGCAAAATATTTACCAAGCACCATTCCCGTTATAGAAACGGGGGCTGTTAAGAGCATCTGCTCTGTGCGCAGCTTCTTTTCCTCTGAAAAGAGCTTCATCGTGAGAAGCGGAATGAGGACTACAAGACTGAAAATAAGGTATGTAAAATATACCGACGTATCGTATGAATTTGAGAGCAGAGTTGTGTAGCAGAACAACAGTGCCGAAAGTGCAAGGAAGATGCCTACGTAAACATATCCGATTGCGTTTATGAAATAAGAGCGAAGCTCCTTGAGATAAATGGCAAGCATTTATATATTTTCCTTTCGTTTCAGAATTAGTTTTCGTTTTTAGAGCTGTTTTCTTTTGTGTTTTTGATGATTTCATCGGCGATATCACGCTCGGCACTGCTTCTTCTTGTTCGAGTCGTGCGGCGTGTGCTCTTCTTTTCCTCGCTCTTATCAACGATGTTGATAAAGATGTCCTCAAGGCTCATACCGAGAGCCTCCATACCGATAAGAGGCCAGTTCTTCTCGGCGAGGGTATAGAAAAGATTTTTGCGGATATCAACTCCGACCTCGCTCTCGATCATATAGGTGTAAGCTTCACCGTCACGCTCGGCAAGAGCTTCGGCGTAAACGATCCCGCTTTTCTCGCGGAGCATCTGAAGCACCTCGCGCTGCGGGCCGCATATCTTTACGTTGAAGCGACGGTTACCGCTGACTGCACGGTTGATATTTTCGGTCTTTTCGTTTGCAACGACCTTTCCCTTGTTGATGATGATAATTCTGTCGCAAACAGCCTGCACCTCCTGCAGAATGTGAGTGCTCAAAATAACCGTGTGACCTCTT
>JAZRJC010000020.1:0-4357 GCA_045645605.1 Eubacteriales bacterium
TGTGCGTTCCAGATATGCCCATCTCTGTAGCAATACAGTCTGTTTCGCCTTGCTCCTTCAAAAAGAGAAATCTCGATCCTCACCGACAGATATTCTCTCGAACCAAGCTCTCGAAGAACCGCCTCGGATGATATTTTGCAATATTTATTCCGATATCTTTTCTTTTCGTCTGTACCAAGCGAGCTATATTCGTTTTTTATTCTTTCCCCCAGCTGATTTTCCGCCGACGAAAGATACGCCCCCAGCAATTCACCGTAAAAATCGGCTATTTTACGAGTGATAGACGGCATTGCACCAAAATCAAAAGGCTGAAATTCTATTTGAAGCAAAGGTCGGCAGTAGATATCGCTGCCTATTTTCTTTGATTGCATAATATTGTTTAATAGCAAAGCTGCTCCTTAAAATATTTTTGTTTCTCTTTTGACAAGCTCCAAGCGTTCCTATTTCTCAAACCCCTGCAAAAAGCCGTCGGCATCGGCAGAGCAGATATCTCCGCCAACCACCTTGTTTCTGTATATCAGCACATTTGCATATACCGTTCCGTCATATCCCTCGTAATTATCAACGGTATAGGTATATCTTGTCAGCTTCTTCTTTTTATATTTCGACAAATCAAGACCCTGGCTTTTTTGTATCTCGTTATATCCTGCAAAAACCTTGTCAAATTCCTCGGGTATTAAAACCTCGCAGCTTTCCTTCGCTTCGCTTGATATCTGCCACCCAAACTGCTCTAAAAACTTAATTCTGTCCTCGTTAGTTTTAATCTTGTCGTATGATATCGACGTGGAAACCGTGCCGTCCGCCGACACCGCCACCCCCGAATCGTACGAGGGAACAAAAGCAATAAGCGTTATAAGAGCAACCATGGCAACGCAAAGAATTCCGAAAAATTTAATAGTGTTCGCTCTGAGCGAATAGATGAACATATACCTTCCTCCAATTACAAGCTTTACTTCAATGCAATTATATTTTGACGTTTGCCAAAATATGAGAAAAGCAAAAAATTTCGCTTCATTCATATTTTTCTCCGCAAAAAATCAAGGGAGAAGCGTTGCTCCTCCCTCTTTTCGTCAAATTTAACCGTACATCTTATTTTTACTCATATAAGCGTAAAGCTGTTCTCCGTGCTGCTGCTCCTCCGCTTGAATATGATTGAGGGTTCTTCTCAATTCAGGCGACACAAATTCAAACACGCAGGTGTCATATAAACCAGACGCGTGCTTCTCTGTCGCAAGCATATCCTGACACATAAACGCGTCCTTTTTTCTGTCCTCCTCTGATGAGTAGCTGTAAGTGCCGCAGTTGTTGTTATTTGAATTGCCGATGCTTGCGGGCATTACGGGTGTTTTTCCCGCCTTAATGTCGTTCAGTGTTTTCATGTGCTCGCGCTCCGTTTCCGCCATAGACGAGAACAGACACTGAAGCTCCGTGCTGACAGCGGTCTTTGCATAATTCTCATATTTTCCGATACAAAGCGACTCTTGCGAGGTGAGGTCTGACAATAAGCTTGTTTCTTTTGTTGAAAGCTGCATTTCTTATCTCCTTTTTATTTGATGTACTATATTTTTGTCCGATTACAGCCTCCATATTCAAAAAGCATAAAATAAAAAAGGGACACGGCTCGGGCCGTGCCTCTTTTTCAAAGACCAACTATATAGTTTGCAATATACATAATAACGGGCAAGGACGCCACCGATATAACCGAGGTGACGCCAACTCCTTGAGCCGCATATCCGGGGGATATATCATAAAGCTCCGCAAACATCGTTACGCTTGATGCCGAGGGGAGCGCCGATGCCGCCGTTGAAAAAAGGACTATATAATCGGGAAGACCGATAAGCTTTGTTGTGACACAAATAAAAATCGGAATGATAAAAAGTCGGAACGCGCAGATGAGATACACGTTTTTGTTGCAAAAGATCTGCTTTAAGTTTCTTGTTGCAAGAAGGGCGCCGATAATTAAAACCGACACCGGAGTACAAAGATTTGACAAAAATCCGGTATAGGATATCAAAAATCCCGGTGTTTCTATAAACGCCTTCGAAAAATAAATGACAAGCCCGACAAAACAGGGGATCGTGCCGTAATTTATGAGGATTTTTCTCGGAGTCAGCTTAATATCGTCACGCTCTCTTGCAAGGATCATAAGTCCCCAGGTCCACATAAACAAATGGAAGCCGATTACGTAAAACGAGCCCCAAAATTCTCCGATATCGCCGAAAACAGAGCGAAAAATCGGAAAGCCTATGAATCCGACATTGGCGAAAACTATTGAATATTCGGTGATTTTATGCTCGTCAAGATTCTTGATACCCTTCGTTGCGAAAAAAGCAATCACCGAGACAACAGTATTGACGGCAATCCCCAGACAAGCCATAATTATGCCTGCCTTCGTGTTTTCTGCGTTATATTCTATTTTTATTAGAGAGCTGATAATAAGCATCGGCTGTCCTATATTTATTATCAGCTTTGAGAGACGCTTTGACGCAACGTCATCTATTATGCCTGTTTTTCTTGCCCAAAAGCCTGTTGCCATAAGCAAAAACAGAACTATCATAATAGATAAAAGCGAGGAAAATGCCGCCTGATTCATAATAAAGCCTTTCGTTTCTTTTACGTGTTATCTTAATTCGTTTTATAAGGTATGTAAAGCAATTTTTTATTTATTATTTACTTACGTCAATAGATAATTCATCCAATTTTTTCTTGATGTTCTGCATATCGGTAAGCATATCGTCCTTTTTGCGAGGGTCGCGGAGAAGCGCCGCAGGATGATATACGGCAGTCATCAGAAAGCTGCCCTTCTTGAACCAACGTCCGTGCTCCTGCGTGATTTTGAAGTCGGGCTTTATAAGCTTTGCCGCCGAAATTCTGCCAAGACAGATTATAATTTTCGGGTTAATAATCTTAACCTGACGGCGAAGAAAATCAATGCAAGCCGCTTCCTCCTCCGGCTTTGGATCGCGGTTCTTCGGCGGACGGCATTTCAGGATGTTTGCAATATACACCTTCTCGCGCCCGATATCGCAGGCGAAAAGAAATTTGTCAAGCAGCTTTCCGGCAGCGCCCACGAAAGGCGTTCCCGAAAGGTCCTCTTTCTCGCCCGGGGCTTCGCCCACAAACATTATTTCCGCATTTTCGTCGCCCACTCCGAACACACAGTTCGTTCTGGTTTTACACAGCTCGCACCTATCGCAAGCGGAGCATTCTTTATATAAAGCTTCAAGAGTTTCCATCTTCTGTTTCCTGCTCCTCATCCTCGGTAAAAGTAATATTATTAAGCAAGGTGGCGATGTGTGCGCCGTGTGCGATAGAATTATCCCTCACAAAAGTAAGCTCGGGAGTTATACGCAGGTTCATCCTTTGTGCAATCTGGCGGCGAATGTATCCACTTGCCGCCTTCAGTCCCTTTGCCACCTCTTTTTCGTCTGCTTTATTCAAAAAGGAATAGTAAATCTTTGCATATTTAAGGTCGGGGGTTACCTCTGCCGCCGTTACGCTGACAAAAGCACCGCTGACACGGGGGTCTTTAACCTCGCGAAGTGCCGAGGCTACCTCCTTCAGCATCTCATCGTTGATTCTTCCTCTTCTGTAATTTGCCATATGTTCTCCTATCTATCTTGTGAATTTCAATAACAAAAATGTCAGTTGACGTGCTTTAATTTGAAGCAACAATTTTATCAAAACCTTCAAAATCAGAAGACGAGCCGTGAATTATCTTTTTTTGAGTGTAGTTGTAAAAAGCACTTGATATAGCCTCTGCTCCGCCTTCGTTTCTAATATCCAACTGCAATATAAAAATCACGTCGTTATTATTGTAAAACAGACCGTCAAGCGTAATGTCCGTATTGCCAAATTCCTTGTCGAACTGCTCCTTTGCCTCTTCCTTTACCTCATCTAAATCGATAAGAATGCGGCTTGCATATTCTTCAAAGGAATATAGCTTATCTTCCGAAAGGTCTAAATATACGCATTTTGCAAAAACAGGTGCAATATACGTCGCATTCGGTGTGTTTGCGATTGCCGAAATACAGAGAAAGCCGTCCTTTTCTGTATAGGTTGTATCAATATATAGGTGTTGCCAATCAACAGCAACTCCGTTTTTATACGATTCAAGCTTTTCCTTGAGAAAATCGTAAATATTGCGGTTTATTTCTTCTTCGTGCTTTGAGTTGCTTTCGATTTTCAGTATATTGACATCTCTGTTATACTGATTGTCAACTGTATTTTCCGTCAGCTCTTCAAAGGAGTATTCAATTTTACCCGAACCGCAAGACACTATGCTCACAAATAATACCAATACAAAAAATATAAAGCAAGTTTTTTTGATCAAATCAACCATCGTTCTCCCGCTAAA
>JAZRJC010000021.1:0-36633 GCA_045645605.1 Eubacteriales bacterium
CGAGACGCTTCTGTGCAAGAGTCTGACCGACCTCAAGGGTCTCAAGTCCGAACTCCTCACGCTTACGGGTAATTTCCTTATTGATTGTATTGATGTAACTGAGAAGCTCTGTTACGGGGTTCGCCTTTTCGTTATAAGCCGCCATAAATGCAAAGCCTGTATAACGGTCAATAAAGTAATAACCGGGGTAGTTAGGAATAGATGCAAGGTTGTTAAACTGAAGCTGGAGATTCTTAAGCTCGGAAGTTGTCCAAGGCAAGCTTGCAAGAGCGTCCTTGTTAGCCGTCGGGTGCTTTGCAGAGTCGCCGAGGATTGCAACCATTTCATTTGAATACTGAATCTGGCAACTCTCGCCCGAATACCACTTCATAAATTCCCAAGCAGCCTCTTCATCGTCACAGCCGTCAACCATTACGTTTGCAGTAATTGTAGAAATTGAAACGTTGTTGATGTTTCCGTTCTCATCCTCAATACCGGGAAGCGGAACGAATTCCCAAAGGCCCTTGATTTCGGTTGCGAAAACTACGAGGTTGTTATAGGTAGCACTGTAGTCCGCAATACCGATAGGCAACTCACCCGTTCTGAAACGGTTAACGAAGTTATAGGAATAAGGGAAGGAATACATCGTGAACATATTACACATCTTTTCAAACGACTCAAGAGCAACGTTTGAATCAAGATTAATTCTCATACCGTTATCGGCGAAAAGTTCTCCGCCCATCTGGTAAAGGAAGATTTTATAGTTGTTTGCAAGACCGATTTCCATATTGTTTGCCTGGAAAACCGAAACTGCGGAAAGAATGTCGTCCCAAGTCTTCGGAATTTCCATATTAAGGTCAGCAAGAATGTCCTTACGGTAGAACATCATCGGGAACGCCTGTGTTTCGGGAAGTCCGTAACAATGGTAAACTCCCTCTGCATCCTCAATTCCGAGAGGAACCATAGCCGCATCGTTAAAGGCTTTGATCGTTTCCTCGTATCCCTCATAATTCTCAATAGGAAGGAGTGCGGAACGAATCGCATAGTTGATAACCTCTGCCTGACCCAAGCCAATATATACGTCAGGGCCCATACCTGCAAGAATCGAGGGAAGTAGCGTTCCTGCCGCAACGAGCTTCAAATTAACCGTGATACCCGTCTGAGGAGTAAACTCATTATTGATAAGAGTTCTGATAACGTTGGACTGATCGCGTCCGTACGCCAACCAAACCTCTATTGCGTGTGTGTCCTCTGTAATTTCTTCCTGAGCACCCATTCTGTCGTAGTTACGAACAAAGCTCATGAAGAACTTCTCTATTTCATATATAAAGGAAGCAAAAAATCCCGCTTCGTTCTCGGGAAGCTCCTCGTCAACACCCTGAATAAGGATGTAGTCTATCTGGAGAGGCTGAGTCTTCGCTGTTGTCAGCCAAGTACCAAGGTTACCGATGTATGCCTTCAGCTCGTCAAGGTTTTTCGCAATAGAGTCGCTGTTGGTACCCATCTTTTCAAGAAGCCATCCAACCTTCTCAAGAGTTGCGATATTAGAGCCCTTGATTCCAACCGTTTCAGTCAGATATTCCGAAACGGCGTACATCTCCTTCGACATGCGAACAAGATCCTTTACCGTGTCGGGCATTACTCTTGTAAAGCCGTAGTCACGGTAGCTGTCAGGGCTGGTACCTGTAAGCTTGATGATTTCAAGATAGTCGCTGTTGATGTGTGAAAGGGCAGACTCAACGCGGCGAATAACGTCGCCCATCGTTCCGAGTGCAACCTCGATCTCTATCGTGTATTCAACGCCTGCTTCAAAATAGAACTCAAACTCTGTATTTCCGTCGCTGAGCGGCTGAACAACCCAGTCATCCGAGAAGTCGAAGCGAAGAGCCGTTGCCTCGGTGAAAGGAATACCGTTGTACTGTCCACCGTAAATGTAAAGACTACGGGAGCTGAACAAACCGTCGTTAATATTCTGCTTATGGCGAGTTATAATATTGTAGAGACCCGATTTCTTGGGAGTGAAGGTGTAACGAACCCACTGACCCGAGGTCTGCCACTTTTCTCCGCCGAGAGTATTGAGCATCGTTCTTGAAGAATCGTGAGGCTCTGTAAGAACGGAGGAGTTGTCCTCAACGGGGTATACCGTCTGAGAGGACACAGCTACAGGCTCTTCAGCCTGAATCGTAATTGCGCTGTCCTTACCTGCACTCTTATAACCATTAGCCTTATAACCATCAAGAATCTCGGAATAAGAAACGTTGTCCTCATGAGGAACAAGAGAAATGCTCTTTATTGCCATAGGCTCGGCAACCGATTCAAGAGAAATAACGCTCTTGCCTGCATTAAAAACAAATTCAAACGTCTCGGAATAGAAGCCGTCCACGTCCTTGAATTCGTATGTACGCCATTCGGGAGTCTGAGACATAGCAGGTCTCAGCTCGTTGCGGTCGATATCAAGAGTGAACCTACGTCCGTTTTCGTCCTCTTCCTCGTAATTATTCGTCCATACCTTCGACATCGTAAGGTAACGGGCTTCGGCAAAAGGAACCTTGCCATTTATACGGAAAATACGCTCGATGGATACAGATTTCGCCTCAACCGGGAAGTACTCGATTCTTATACTGTACTTCGCTCTTTCAGGAATATCTGCGATAAAGGAAACGATACCGTCCTCGGGAGTATAGAGAGCCTCCTCTCCTCCATATTCGGTTGTAACCTTAACATCAGCGCTTGTATTCTGCGCATCGTAGTCCTTAGCGAGAATGACAATTTCCTTATCAGCTCGCGGAACGTCGGCATATTTTTTCGAATATTCGTCGTATGACAGCGCGTTAAGAATTTCCTTAACGTCATCGATTGTCATATCGGTAACAGAGCCGGGATTTTGCGACTCCGTCTGAACAGATGCGTCATTCGAGCCATTCCCGACGATAGCGTCAGCCGCAGCAAATGCCGTCGACGTTAAGCAAAGTCCGAGAACGGTAACCATAGCAAGGAATAACGCAAGGGTTCGCTTTAGGTTTGTGTTCTTCATGTGGGTTCTCCTCCTGAAATGTTTTGGCGAAAATAAGCTTTCGCCTAAAGAGCAGCACTTTCACCAAGTCTCACCGAACCTTCTTTCTGCAAAGCAGACCGAAAAGCACGGAAAAGGAAAATGAGAGGTGCAATTTTAGAATAAGCTTGAGCCGTACAAGGCTCGAAAAGCGAGATAACAATGTCAAAAAGCGATTTGGGCATAGTATCCCCTTTTTTAATATAGTAATAATATCATAAAGTGGGGGTAAATGTCAAGTTATTTTTTTGTTCACGAAAGGCTTCGTGAGTAAAAAAAGCCACCTTTCGATTTCAAAATCAACCAAACAAAATCCCAAAAAAACAGGCCTTCAAAAATAATTTTTTATTCAAAAAACGGCGAGGTAAGTTATATTTACCTACATTTTTAACAAAAAATGATTATTTTTTGGTTTTTTGTGCATTTTGACGTCGTTTTTTAGATGCTCTTCTCGACTGCAAATAATTTGGTAATTTTTATTTACTCGGATAGCATACCCTGCTTTTTATTTACAAAACAAAATCGGCAGCAAAAACTTGTGCATTTTGCACAAAAATCTCCGCGTTTTTTCTACACATATACAATTTGCACAAAACACAAAATTAAAGAACAAAACATCCCCTTTCCCAGCCAAATTTATACAAAAATTCCATATTACGACTTTTTAGACTTTTCTAAAATATTCTCTCCAAAAGAGTTGACAGAATAAGGAGTTTTTGGTATAATTATATCATCTGAAATAACAGTTATAATTTAAGCGAGGTATATAACTATGTATCGTATAGGTATCGACTTGGGCGGCACGAATATTGCCGCAGGTATCGTTAATGAGAAATTTGAAATTGTGGCAAAGGCAAGCATTCCCACCGTTGTTACAGAGGGCGGCGAGAAGGTTGCTATCGATATTGCAAATCTCTGTAAAAAGATCGTTTCGGACAACGGATTTACGATGAATGAAATTGAAGCCATAGGTATCGCATCTCCCGGAACTGCAAACAGCGCGGACGGAGTAGTTGAATACGCAAACAACCTTCCCTTCTTCAAGTTCCCGATCGCATCTCTCGTGGCAAAGCACACGGGAATAAATAACGTACACGTTGAAAACGACGCAAACGCTGCCGCTTGGGGCGAAGCTATCGCAGGCGCGGCAAAGGGTGCTGCCAATTCGGTTATGGTCACTCTCGGAACAGGTGTAGGCGGCGGAATAGTTATCAATAATCAGGTGTATTCCGGCTTCAACTTTGCAGGTGCAGAGCTCGGACACATGGTTATCGAATTTAACGGACGTCAGTGCTCTTGCGGTCGTCGTGGATGCTGGGAAGCATACAGCTCTGCAACAGCCCTTATTGCAATGACCTCGGAAAAGCTTGAGGAGTGTAAGAAGAACGGCAGAGAAACATTGATGACAGCTATGGTTGCCGAAAAGGGACGTGTGACAGGCCGTACAGCCTTTGACGCAATGAGAAAGGGCGATGCCGCAGCAAAAGAGGTCGTTGACGTATACGTTAAATACTTGGCTTGCGGTGTAGTAAACGTAATCAATATATTCCAGCCCGAGGTTCTCTCAATAGGCGGCGGTGTTTCGGGAGAAGGACAAGCACTTCTCGATCTTCTCAAGCCTTACGTTGAAAAGGAAACCTATGCAAACGACGCAATCAAACCTACAACTATAAATATTGCAAAGCTTGGCAACGACGCAGGTATCGTCGGAGCCGCAACTCTCGGTATGTAATTTATCTAAAAGGTGTCGCACGAGCGACACCTTTTTTATTTTCTCACAACGCAAAAAACATAAACAAAATATCCACCCGACCGAAGCAAACCCAAAAGCTATCGCTTTCGGGGATGCATATCCCGTCGCTGGTGGATATTTTTATTATTTTACAACGTCAAACGTCAGAATGCTAACCGCATTCGACATACGGTATTTCTGACCGCGGCTTACGTAAGAGATACACTCCTCAAAGGGCACGTGGTCGCCCTGTGACGCGTTATATGCCGCCGAATCACAAACCTCAAAGCGATAGTTTGCGGGATTCTTCTCTGTAGGATTCAGACATTTTGTAAACACTATATAGTGAGTCTGACGGCCGCTGTATTTCGAGAAATAAACAATTACTCCCTCCGGATGCTCGTCAAGAGCCTCCTTTATGGCCTTATTGCTCACGTCATAGCTGACGCTTGATTCGATAGCCCGTCCATCAACCTTAAATCTCGATTCAATCTTACTTCTCGAAACGAGAATAGGATTTCCGTACATTACACTCTTTGCGTTACGCACGCCTATATTACCCGAATTTGCAAGTGCAACGGTATATGGGTCAGCAGGCAGGTTATTGGTTTGTCCGCTTCGAAGATCGTAGCCGGTCTCAAGCGTCGCCCCCATATTATGAAGTACCATAGCTATTGAGGTCAGATAACAGCCCTCCTCAAGCCAGTCTTTTCCGCCGCTTTTGTCAACGGCAAATTTTTTTCTTGCTCCGCCCGAGGAAAAATAAAGATTAGAAAGTCCTGTACCGTCCCAATCGCTTCCGCTCACGTTATGCTGACTGTACCAGGTAAATGCAGAAACGGTTGAGATAGTAATCTCGCAGCTTGCCCGCTTACCCTCGCAAAGGGCGGTAACGGTAACCGTTCCGGGCTTCAATGCACAATACGTTCCGTTTTTATCAATCACTAAAAGCTTTTCGTTGCTCGATTTCCAAGTAACGGCAGAGGACGTGAAATTATACGGAGTCAAGGTAGCATAAAGCGTTCCTACGCTGTACAATTTGACGGTCGTTTTTGAATAAGCCAAGGAAATGCCGTCGATGGCAACAGGCTCAAAGCTCCATCTTTGATTTTTGGTCGCACTGTATTTCTCAAGCTCTATGTAATTATCGTTGTATTTCGTCTTTTTGCTTGACGCAACAAGCACCGTGTTATCAGAAAAATACGCAGGCGATATAGTATAGCCGCTACCTACTGCCGCGTATATATCAAAATACTCCTTCTTTGATATTTTCTTTGACTTCGCAAGCTTCGCCCCTTGTCCCGTTCCATCCTTTGCGCTGAGGGCATACTCGCCGTCCTCGCTTTGCGGATACAAAACGTAAGTTCCGTCCTCTTGCTTCTCAACGTAGATTTCCTGCCCGAGCCCACCGTTCTCATCATCAAGATAAGCCGTGCCCAATCTGTCATAAACCACGTCGTAAAAATCCATAAATTTGCCGGTCTGCAGATTTTTGATTCTGTAAACACCGGTTTCAAGTATTTGAGCAGCCGTTTTCTTTGCACTGGAGGCAGGCGCCGCCACAGCAAAAGCCGACAGCTCAAAAGCAAGCAGAACGAAAACCATAAGGAAGCATATCGCCCGCCTCAAGGTCTTGTTTGCCGCCTTTCTTTTTAATAAATGCATATATTAATCCTTTCAATTCGGCATACGTCATTTTTAGCCATAATATCACATTATACCAATTATACACCAAAAAGTCAAGGATTAGATGAATATTTTGTTAATTTTCTTCATTAATATTTATACGGCATAAAAATCTTGGCGTTTTACTTTTTCACGAAAGGATTTTTCACTTCCTTATCCCTCGGCTTAAAAAATTGATAAAGCGTACAGGGAATCATTCCGTTATAAAGCTTTCGTTTTTTGTCGGCATAGCGACCGTACACCCTCTCAAAGCCGTCAAACGAAGTGATTATATAAATCTGCCAAGGGTCAAAGGTGGAGAATACCCTGCCCATTTTTCGGTATAGATCGCGAACCCCACTCTCCGACATCAGTCTCTCTCCGTAAGGAGGATTGCACAAGAGAGTTCCTCTTCTGTCAGGCTTCTCTATCGTCAGCGCGTCCTTCTTGAAGATTTTTATATTGCCCTCAACTCCTGCGCGGGATGCATTCCCCTTTGCGTATTCAAGAACCGAAGCATCTATATCGGACGCGTAAACCTCAAATTTTGAGTCCTTAATAATCGCGTCGTTTGCCTCCTCACGAGCCCTCGCCCAAGACCTCTTATCCAAAAAATCAAAGGCCTCCCCCGAAAAGTTCCGATTCATACCCGGGGCTCTTCCCGTCATGATCATAGCCGACTCAATAGCGATAGTTCCCGACCCGCAAAACGGGTCCCAGAAAAGCACGTCCTCGCGCGGTCTTGCCGTCAGTGCTATAGCGGCGGCAAGCGTCTCGCGCAATGGAGCTACTCCCGCGGCAGGTCTGTAACCACGCTTATGAAGCGGTATTCCCGACGTGTCAATCATCAGGGTTACAACGTCCTTGAAGAGAAAAAATTCGATCTGATATTTCGTCTCGCTCTCATCAAACCAGTGAAGGCCGTATTTTTCGGAAAGGCGGTTAACTATCGCCTTTTTTATAATACTCTGACAATCGGGAACCGAAAACAAGGTGCTCTTTATCGAATGTCCCTTAACCGGAAAGGCATCAAGTTTACCTATGTATTCCTCCCACGGAAGACTTTTCGTCCCCTCAAAAAGCTCCTCAAAGGTTGTTGCCGGAAAGCTTCCGACCTTTACGAAAACGTGCTCCGCACAGCGCAAATTTATGTTTGATCTGGCAGCACACACCTCATCTCCCTCGTAGGTTACCCTTCCGTCGATGGTTTCTATTCTTTTGTAGCCTAATTTGTCGATTTCCTCGCCTAACTGCTTCTCAAGTCCGAAAAGACAGGTTGCAACATATTCCATATTTATAATTCCTTTGACTTAATATCATTATAAAATTATATACTATTCGAGGTTATTTGTCAATAAGAAGCGGCAACTATCTCTCCGCTCGCAATAGGTGAATCTTTCAACCTTAAGCTGATTTTTCCGCCAATAATTTCACAAAGCCCGAAAAGCTCGGTAAAAAAGGTAAGATATCCGCACCCGTCCTTCACTGAAATTGAAGGAAGATATGATACTTTCGCCCGATGCATAAGCCATGTCTCCTCCCCTTTGTTTTCCTTTTTTTCGGCTATCGAAATATGATATGTCTCCTCGCGCCCCACCCTCTCGGGCATTGAAACGACAAGAGAGAGCGCTATTCCCAGCGGCGTTACGAAAAATTCTATATTTCCAACCTCATCCCCATCACTATTATAAAGTTCAGACAATGCACTTGGCCTTCTTCCGTACAATATCGAGCCATATGAACCGTATTTTTGCAAATTTGCCGTCTTGATTCTAATCATAATTCTAAATTCCTTTCAAGGCTATAATTTCATTATATTCAGTCGCCATATTAAAATTGACAGAAATATAGCCTTTGGGAATTTTTGACCGAGCGGATATAAAAAATCCTAACGCGTACGCGTTAGGATTTTTTTATGGGGTGAGCAATGGGATTCGAACCCACGACCTCCAGGGCCACAACCTGGCGCTCTAACCAACTGAGCTATGCCCACCATATATTCACTTATTAAAAATAGGGTCCCGCTTTGGCGTACCCTGGGGGATTCGAACCCTCGACCTACTGCTTAGAAGGCAGTTGCTCTATCCGGCTGAGCTAAGGGTACATTTTGCCGGGAACCTTTGGAGCGGGTGATGGGAATCGAACCCACGCGACCAGCTTGGAAGGCTGGAATTCTACCATTGAACTACACCCGCATATTCTGTTTTTCTCAAAACTGCCTTAATATAATACCACATCGAAGGAGGTTTGTCAATAGTTATTTCCAAAAAAAATAATTTTTTTCCTCTTTTTCAAAAAAAACCAAAAAACACTTGATATTTCACCGTTTTTATGATAAAATATATTGATTTGAAGGATTAAACCACAGCTTTTTCACAATTAAGAGCTACATTTGATTTCAGAAAAGGATACGTCAGGGCTTCGTCCCCGACCGATGATTTTTATGGCATCCCTATTTGTTCCGGACTATATATTTAACAACGTACACGAGATAACACCCGAGTTTTTACTCTCTATCGGTGTTCACGCCGTTCTCGTCGATATTGACAACACCCTTGCTCCCTATGAAGCACCCGAGCCTAATCAGGCAGTTATCGATTGGTTCGCCGCCTTGCAGGCAAACGGCATCTCGGCAGCGCTTATGTCGAACAACGACTCAACGAGAGTCCACCGCTTTAACCAAAAGCTTCGCTTGCCCGCATATTTCGATTGCAAAAAGCCATCAACCGGATGTTACGTGGACGTTCTTCGCAGACTCAGACACGATATCGCCGAAACCTGTGTTATAGGCGACCAGATCTTCACCGACGTTCTCGTTGGAAAAAGACTTGGTATGCGTGCAATTCTCGTTCCGCCAATCAGAGATAAGAAAACCTTTTTCTTCCGCTTCAAAAGATTCTTAGAGCGGCCCTTTATCGCTTATTACAAGCGTCAGCAAGTAAGAAAACAATATTTACAGTAAAATAAAACCGCTTTCCCGAGGACAGCGGTTTTTATGATAATCTCAAAAAAGGAGAGGTTTTAATGATGCTTAAAGAAAAGCTCCAGGTACCCACAAGGAAAGTCGATGCCGTGCTTGACACCGACGCGTACAACGACATCGACGATCTGTTTGCTATTGCATATATGCTGAGATCGGCAGAAAAAATAAACACAAAAGCAATTTACGCCGCACCCTTTCATAATTCTCGTTCGCTTGACCCCGCCGACGGAATGGAGAAAAGCTATAATGAATTAAGAAGGCTTTTGATACTTATGGATAACGAAACCCCCACCTTCCGCGGAGCAACGAACTTCCTTGAGAACGAGCTGACGCCAAAGGTTTCGGTTGCCGCATTTGACCTCGTCAGACGTGCAAAGGAATATTCGCCCGAGGACCCTCTTTACGTTGTCGCGATCGGTGCTCTTACCAATATTGCCTCGGCAATTCTTCTCGAGCCCTCGATTGCAGAGAATATCGTCATCATCTGGCTCGGAGGTCACGCAAGACACAAGGAGCACACAAAAGAGTTTAATATGTGCCAAGACCCTTATGCGGCAAACATAATTTTCAAAAGCAGTGCATTGCTTGTACAGCTTCCCTGTGAGGGAGTTGTCAGCGAATTTACAATTTCAAAGCCCGAGCTTTTGTATTGGCTGGTAGATCAGAACCCCTTGGCCGACTATCTGGCAAGAGCCGCCGTAAAGTCCGCAGATTCTTACGCCCACGGAAAGCCCTGGACAAAAACGCTCTGGGACGTTACCGCTGTCGGATGGCTCCTGAACGACGGAAATAGATTCATGGACTCAAAAATCGTCACGACTATGCAGGTCGAGAACGGAATTTACACTCCGCTTCCCAACGGAAAAGATATGGCATACGTCACAAAAATCCGCAGAGATGCTCTTATGGAAGATATGCTTTCAAAGCTGATCGGCGAAAAATAAAATAAAGAGGCTCCCCGAGGGGAGCCTCTTTATTTTTCAAAAAACAAAAACCGTCCCGATAAGGAACAGTCTTTGTTAATATTTGACTTGCAAAATAAGCAAGCCTTTAATTGAAATTAAAAATTATTCGGCATTTCTCTTTGCTTCAAAGCACGCCTGACAGTAAACCGGCTTATCTTCAGACGGGCGGAATGGAACGGTTGCAACGCCGCCGCACTCTGCACATACTGCCTCAAACATTTCACGGGGAGCTCTCTGAGCATTCTTTCTTGCCGTTCTGCAATTCTTACAAGCCTTGGGCTTATTTACAAACCCCTTCTCCTTGTAAAACTCCTTTTCACCGGCAGTGAAAACAAATTCCTGTCCGCATTCCTTGCAAACCAGCGTTTCATCCTCAAACACTTCGTCTACAACTACATTTTCTTCTTCGTACATTGGTTTTCACCTCGTTTCCTTGTCCTATGATGTTAATTAAGCACCGCGGACTGAATTTTATTATTAATCGGTAACAAAGCCACCGCTTAATACAGCTTTAAGCTTCCTTCTTGCGCGAAAAACGGCGTTTTCAACAGATTTCTCGCTTTTTCCAAGCTTCTCAGATATTTCCTCGGCAGAATACCCCTCTGCATAAAACTCAAATACCCGAGCCTCAAGCCTTGTAAGCGATTTGTTGATTATATCCTTTATATGCCTTGCGTTCTCCGCGGCAATAACGTCACCCGAAACGTCCTCCCCGGAAGGAGTGTTGAACACGCCCTCTATCGGAAGTATCTGCAGGTTTTCTCTTCTCGCATCGCGAAGTCTTGACGACAGCGTATTAAAAATACAAAGCTTTGCATAAAGCCCGAAAGAAACCGAATTCTGCTCCAAATTATATGTCATAATCGCCTTTGCAAAGGCAATCATCGCATACTGTCGAATGTCATCCGCATCGCAAAAGGCAGAAAAGCCATCGCGGTAACGGTACACTAAGCTATCAATAAGCGGGGCATAAAGCTTAACCAACTCATCAAATGCAGACTCATCATCCTCACGATATTTAACGATTAAACATCTGATGCTACAGTCCTCATTTTTGCCTCTCGGCAACTGATTTTTTTTCATATTGCTTCACTACCCGAAATACTTTGTCCTATATTCCTATAATATATTATATCACAATTATTCACAATGTCAATAGTATTTTATCAAACATTTTTCGTCATATTTCACAAAAAATTTGTCAAGCAATAATACAACCTGACTAAAGCGGAGGCTTTTTGTCGCTTGTTATATCACCAATCAAAGAGATAATCAACCTTTCCCGAAAGCAACGCCGTCACACCGCGGTAAACAACCTCGGGGCGGTCGCGGAAGCATTCCTTCATCGCCTCAACCCTCTCCTCGGTATCAACCAAAAGCGACGTCGAGAAAATAACCTCCCCTCTCTCAACGAGAGAGCAATCGATTCTGTATTTTCCGTCAGCTGTTCTCGAGGACGAGCATTTTGCCTCCACTCCGCGACGGCGGAAATCAAGATAACGCAAAGCATAACGAAGGCTTTGGTCAAGAATCGAGCTTAAAATGTCGCTCTTAAGTTCTCTTGCAACTACCCTCCCCTTGTCGGAAATATAATAGTACGTCTCCCCGTCACGGCTCTCAGCCAAAATCAATCCTGTATCAACCATTTCGTGAAAGCATTCCGCAAAATCAAGATAGATAATGTAGTCGGTTTGCATAACGATATCGTTGATGGTAACGAAATCAAGCGGATAATTTATATTCTCCATTAAATACAAAACAAAAATCTTTACGTTTTTTCTGCTTCCTATCTGTGAACCCATATTCTCTCCTAAAAATATAATTTGCTTCTTAAAGCTTCGCTGTTTTTATTTATTTTATACCATTTTATCACAAAAACAAAAAATATTCAAGTAATATTTTGTTTTTGTCTTTACAAAACCGCTTCTTTTGTGGTAAAATATATGTATATATCAAAAAACAGAAAAAGATAACTGACATATCAATATTCTATTTAAGCTGCAAATATGCGGCGCGGAGGTTAAAATGACTAAAATCGCAATACTCGGTTTCGGCGTTGTAGGCGGCGGAACTGCCGAGGTTCTGACTAATAATTCGGATATTATCAAAAAGAGAACAGGCTCCGAAATCGAAATCAAATATATTCTTGATCTGAGAGAGTTTCCCGATAGTCCCTTTGCTAACAAGATCGTCCACGATTTCAATATCATCTTAAATGATCCCGAAGTTGAAATCGTTGTTGAGGCTATGGGTGGTGCTCATCCTGCATACGATTTTTCAAAGGCCGCTCTTCTTTCAGGAAAGCACGTCGTAACCTCAAACAAGCTCGTTGTTGCAGAGTTCGGAACAGAGCTTCTCAAAATCGCCGAGGAAAAGGGCGTCAGATATCAGTTTGAAGCAAGTGTCGGCGGCGGCATTCCCGTAATTCAGCCGATTTTAACAGACCTTGTTCAGAACAATATCTCCGAGGTTTCCGGTATCCTTAACGGAACTACGAACTATATATTGACACAGATGATTGAAAACGGCACGAGCTTTGACGACGCTCTTCGCGATGCACAGAAAAAGGGTTATGCCGAGGCCGACCCAACAGCCGACATTGAAGGCCACGATGCCGCAAGAAAGATAGTTATTCTTGGGGCTCTCATCAGCGGAAAGCTCGTTCATCCATCAAAAATTCATACAGAAGGTATTACGAAAATCACATCGCGTGACACTTATCTTGCAACGCTTGGCGGTTATGCGATAAAGCTCATCGGATACGCAAAAATAGATAACGGAAAGCTCTTGGCTCTCGTTTCTCCAAGACTCGTTCCAAAGTCCAATCCGCTTAACGGAATTTCAGGAGTATTTAACGGAGTGCTTGTCAGCGGAGATATGGTTGGCGACGTTATGTTCTACGGTCCCGGTGCCGGCAAGCTTCCGACAGCCAGTGCTGTAGCGTCAGACGTTATCGGAATTGCCGCAGGGGCAAACAGCCACGTAAAGCCCGAGTGGGCAGATGCAACCGACGGAGATATCGCAGACTTCTCAGAGTATTCCTGCCGCCGTTACTTCCATCTTGACGGTGCAAAGATGGATATTGACACGGTTCTCGCGAATGCCGAATACATCTCGGACGGAGAGCGTGATTTTGCCGTCATTACAGAAGAGATGACAGAGGCCGTTGCTGAGGCAAAGGCTGCCGAGCTTTCAGCAAAGGGCGTAAAGGTTCTTTCCACAATCCGCTTGCTTTAATTATGAATAACGCGAAGGGGTGAGTCAAACGACTCACCCCAATTTTTATTCGCCTTTATCTTCGAGAAAATAAGATGCCTCCATATCAGCGCAGGAGAGCGCGAAAGCAAGCGGAAACATTTCAAATGCCTGACCGACGTTGCCCTTTTCCTCGTTGCCTGCAAATCCCATATGGTATCTTATGGCAAATGCCTCGTCTCGCGAAAGCTTCATATATCCCGTTATTATGTAGACCGACTTTTCGCCGTGTCCGTAAGGAAGCTTGTCCTCAAAATTATACGTAGGCACGCTTTTCCAGACACCGTTCTCATCCTTTACGTTTCTCGTGCCGGCTTTATAGACGTTCACCTTGCAGATGTCGTGAAGAAGAGCAACGATAGCAACGCTTTCATCAGAATAATTCATGCCGTAAAGCTCTCTCACTCGCGGACGCGAAAGATAATCGCAAAGACATTCGTAAACGTTTAAGGAATGCTCGCAGAGGCCGCCTCTGTAAGAGCCGTGAAAGCGGGTGCTTGCAGGCGCCGAGAAGAAATCGCTCGACGAAGAGAGAAGATAGTCAAGAAGCTTATCCGAGCCCTCTCTTGTGATATGCTTTTTGTAAATTTCGATAAATTTTTCCTTAAAATCAATATCGGTCATAACATACTCCAATATAATTCATAATTTGACTATATTATACCACCTATTTTCAGATAAGTCAATCAAAATATACGTTTTTTATTTGCTCGACCCTTCCGGGAAGTCCCGCCTCTATCGAGGATAGAGAGCTGCAGTATTTATCAAAGAATCTATCCGACGCCTCCATATTTTCGTCGCTTACGAGCATTGCCGCCGTATAATAAATTCCGGAGGCCGCCAATGCATCGCAAAGCGGAAATTCGGAGGACATCGTAAGAGGTGTAAAGGTGTAGCTCATAGCCTCTATATCATTTGCAATTCGGTATTTCCTGTCAACCTCCTCCGCCTCGCTGCAAAACATTGCGATAATATATGGAAAGCGCTCGGTATAATCGGATATATCATAGCCGTTTTCCACTTCAGCCAAAAGCTTTATCGCTCCCTCAAAAATTTCCGAACATCTCATATATACAATCCTTTACGCAACAGTGATATTCATTACGAAATATTCCTTGGGGTAAACGAGCTTTGCACCGTAAAGATGAAGTCCCTTAACCGCATCGGCAAATCTCTTTTCGGGACGGTAAGCGTCAATTTCACTGAGCTGCTCGGCAAAAGCAACCGCACGGGTTGTTCTTGCGATACACTTATGTACAACAGCGTCGTCTGACGTTTCCTTCTTTACGTTATTTGATACGAAAATCTTCGTTCCGCAAATTCTGCCGATCATACCCGCCTCAAGAGCGTCTCCGTTATCTGTCATAAGATTGATCTTCGCCTTGAGAATAAGCTCCGCAACCTCGGGAGAAACCTCAAAGACCATATCGTCCGCATCATATACGTTGTTTGCAAAAAGCTTTGTTCGAGCCTTAATAAGAGTGTCAACGATGTTTTCGGCAGTTGCCGCGTCGTTATCCACCTGGTTCTCCTCATCAGCCTCCTGATAAAGACCGAAAACGTATTCGTCAGCCTCTGATGCAAGAGCCGCAGCAGCACGACGCATAGCCTCCTTCATAACCTTTGGAGCCTGCTGTGCCTTATCAATATCGTCGATTTGGAAGTTGAAGCCCTTTGCTCTGTCGATCGTAAGAGTTCTTACGTTATCAGAAAGCGTTTCGGGAGCAGACATATCCGTGTTCTTTGAGTAATCAAAAACAGAAATGTCTCCGATACCGCAAATCTTAACCGTGTTTCCCTTGGCTCTGATGTCGCCCTCAAATTCTCTGTTACAGTTTCTGACAGCGATATACTTGCTGTCAAGCTCGTGATAAAGACTTTCGCTCCAAACTGTAGGTATAAAATTATTAATTGCCATATTTTCAATTTCCTTTCATATCTTGTTTAATTTTTGTTTAATCAATTCCAATGCTTCATTGATTCGATTATTTTTGTGTAGTTCCTTCTGATTTCAGCCTGAGACATATTTTTCACAGCCTCGGGCGAAAAATACAGCTCTCGTGAGCCCGAAATATCCCCTGCGGAATGCTCGGCATTTCCTCTGTTCACCTGCTCGATCTTGATTTTCTCAAGCTCAGCCAGAGCATCGTCAAGCTTTTTTCTCAAAAGCTCGTTTTCCTTCTCCAAGGATTTAATTATTTCCTTATTATCCTTGTCCTCGTCAGCCTCATCCTCAACCGCTTCGAGCATCTCCGTATTTTCCTCGTCGACTACCTCTGTCGTCAAAGTTCGAAGCTTCTCCTCGTCCTTTTTATTCTTCTTTTGAAACAACAATTTCGTCCTCCTTTTTTTCATCTGAAAATCCGCTTGTCCTCAAGCGCTTCAATATCTTTTCTCTATCCTCGATCATACCGTCCGGCAAGCGCTCTATGTATTCGTCAACCGTGATATAGCCCCCCTCAAGAAGCTTGTCAAGAACGGCTCGGTTGTTGACTACCGAATATCTTGCAGGGTCGGAAATCTCAACCTTCGCCTCGATAAGGGTATCCCTCAGTACGTCAAAGTTCACGCGTCCGACACATCCCTCGTCACGGTCAAAATAAGGAATAAGTCTTTCCTTCGGATAATATGCACACATCATATCTGCCCAAACACAGGCAATATCCTCCGCAAACGAAATCAAATTATCACGAAGGCCGATAAGCGGCACCTTCGACGCCTCCTGAAGCGCTAAAATCGCACTTGTGTTTGTCGGGTCAACCGAGCCGAGAGCACTCTCCGTTGCTCCCATGACCTCCTTCGTTAAGCTGATAACGGTATTCAGAAGCTCAAGGTAGCCCTCCTGCATCTCTCCCGTTCCGATAACACTCACGGCGTCCGAAACGTTAGTAGCACCTACAACTGCCACAGCCTCACCTATACGGTTTGACCATTCCGGAATCTTGCTTTTGTCGTAGATAACCTTTGAAAAGGCAGTATCCGTCATATGCTTCATCGCCATCGCAAAACCGCGGTTTATATACTTTTGGTTTTGTATAAGTGCCGTTACAGGCGGTGTTCCGTGAAATCCGTCGGCAGTACTCGACCAATTAAAGTAAGCTATCGGATATCTTCTCATTTTCGTCCTCTGACGGCGGATAACGCAGTTCTTCGTTGATTTTTCAAAGCATACGTAACCGTCCTCGCGCCAGAATTTTATAAGATAGGTTGCCTTCTCCTCGTCATCTCCCGAAAGCTCGGGGGAGCCGTATTCATTATCATTCTCCGAATCGCTGACGATCAGACGGTGTGCGTCAGTGGCACTCATTCCGTTCTTAACCGCCTCGCATTTAAGAGAATAAACGCTCTCTCGTCCCGAGATGATTATGTAATTCTGCCCTTGTATGTCTGACGTGTTCATATCCGAAGCAAAAATATTCGTGCTATCTACCCTTTTCGTTACAATGTCCCCGCTATATGCCTGAGAGCTTCTGACTCCCGGATCGTAATAGCTGTAAACGGCACCGTCGCCTGAGATGGCCGCATCATAAAGGACGTCCTTCAGGATCTTGTCCATTTTGCACTTTTCCCAGCGGTAGGACGCATTTTTTGTAAGCAGGTCAATTCCGTCCTTAATGATTTTCTTTTTCTCGGTATCGTCAATAAAGGGTAAATCCTCGTCTGTATAAATGATAGAAACCCTTGAAGAGATCATCGTGCAGATCAAATAATCCACAATTCGCTTAATGACGTTAAAAACCGGCTTTGGCAAATCGGTCCCGTCGGCATTTTGCCATTGTTCACCGATAAGAAATTTTTCGTTCGTTCTGACCCTGTCATAAAGCCTTATTCTACGCTTATAATCCTTGCCTGCCTCATATTGTTGCCAGGTCTTTGTTGTTTCTTTTCCTAATTTCATATGATATATCCCTCCTTTCCCTCAAGCCACCAAGTCGAACACGAGCCCTTCGATTTTACATTCCTCAGCCCCTCGGCTGCGAAGAGTAAGCCTTGCTAACACAAACCTTCCGATGTCAAGTCGCACGCTTCTCGACTTATCGAAATTTCCAAAATTGCCGTCGAGCATCGACTCAAAGCAAACCTTCCTCTCGGTTTTCCTATCCCCCTCAACGAGAATCTCAACCCCACCGTTTTCACTGTCCGAGCAAAGAACGAGCGATTTGATTCTTTTGATTCTATCCGAATACCCGAAATCACAGGGGTTCGATTCATAAACCGCCTCTATATAGCTTTGAGTTTTTCCGTCACAGGCCGTGTCAACGCAGTCATTTTCGCTAAAGGCAAAAATATATCTGCCGTAAAGCATGGCAACCTCTCCCTCGTGAATAAAAAATCTGTCAACGGGGATCCCGTCAAAGCGGTACCAGCAACGCTTGGTGCAACTGTAAACGAAGACCTCCTGCTCGTCCGACATAGGATCTGCGAAATAAGCCTCGTTGTGCTTTCTCGAATAACAGCAGACCGCACGGGTGAAAAAATCCTCACTCATCATGTCGAAAATATCGGTCGAAATACAAACAGCGTTGCAATTTGACCTTTTATCACTGTCAGAGGTCCAGATATAAATTCCGCCCTTTGAGACGGTATAGGGAGTATTTCCGCAAAGAACCGCCCCTCCGTCAGACGAGCAGCCGACGTCAGAATTTATCGGCAGGATTTGTACCTCTTCCTCCTTTTGTGTAAAATCTGCCATATAGGCTTCGCTATCGGTGAAGATCAAAAGCCTGTCATAATGATTGCACATGGCCGTTATCGGATATCTTCCGCCGGACACCGAGATTTTTGCGGACAGAGGAAAATATTCATACGACGAATCTACGTCATAGGTTTGAGATTTCATAAGGCTATCGTAATCAACCTGCCTCGAAACGAATACTGTTGACTTATCCTCGCCTCCGAAAAGCAAGGCTCTCGAATCGTCCTTTCCGCCGTAAACCTTTGCACGGGTTACAGTGCATAGTTCCTTTCTTCTTTCACGATACTCGTCCTCGTCAAGTCGGACAAGGAGAAAAATCTCAACACTCGAAGGAAAAACACCAACTGTCATATTGACAGACTTATTATCCCCCGAAAATACAAAATCCTCTTTTTTTTCAATTCCGTTAACGAGAACCGAAAGTATTTCCGAACATTTAACGCCTATATAGAGGGAGCTACTCGAGGTCAGGTTCTTATAATGGATTCTTATCTTGTCGGAAAGATAATTTATATGCTCGTAAATGTCGCAACCAAAGCACCCGTCCCAGTTTTTTCCGTAAAGCGGTATGTATCCGGAAAAAGCACAAAATCCCTCGTCAGCATATCGGTAAAGCTCACGTCCGTCAAGCAAATAGAGAAAGCCTTGGCAAAAATAGAATTCCGCCTCCCCTGAGCTTGTGCCGATGCTTGATATAAAGCTTGTGCTCCCGCTGATCAGATCCACCGCATAGACAGAATCGCTAATTAGCGCAAACGAACATTTTATGCCGCCGAGATAGCCGGACCAAAAAGCTCTTGGTGTCCCGGGCAGGGACATGATAGGGCTAAAGCCGTATCGCTTGACAAGCGAGCCGTCTCGGGCTATTCTGAAGTTACATATATCGGCAGCATTTATACCCCCATCGTCACCCTCTGCATGACGTATTCCGCCGAATTTTTCGGTTTTTTTCGAGAATATCTTCTCGTTTTGATTGACTTTTCTCATATTCCTCCTCAGTCTTTTTTTGATGCTTTTTTGCACAAATCTAATATAATAATTCAATTCAGAAAATCCGAAAAATCGGTGTTTTTCTGCCGAAAGCTGAAATCGGTAAAATTGTTCCCCTCGGCAATTCTTGACATAACGGCATATCGCAAGGCCTCGGGACAATGCGTGATTTCGTGCGGCTCACCCGATGCGTCGTCAGGTATGCTCTTGTGGCAAAGAAGTGCCGGAAGAGAGCGAATAAGCTCTGTGCACCTTGATGAAATTTTAATCGTTTCCCCTTCCCTTTTGCCGAGAATATTCCGAAGATTTCTCCAGCCCGCAACTCGTCTGTTATCGGCACGAATCATATTCGGCATTCCCTCAACAGAGCTCATGATCTCAAATCCGCTTTTACCGCTATCCTGCCTTCTGTTCCATAAATCGGGCGAGCAAACGGCATAATTCACGCAGTAATCCTTTGTAGCACGGGCGATTTTCTCCGCCGCCACACCAAGAGTGAGTCCGCTCTCGCAAAATTCATCAAGAACGTAAAGTCCTCCTTCCCGATCAACGCCGAGAATAAGCAGGGCAAGCATATCGAATCCGTAATCAAACGCCGCAAAGCAATATAAATTTTTATGAATAATGGGCTGCTTTGTGATGTGAAAGCACGGATCGAATTCAGGGAAAAACTGCCCCTCAAACACATCCCAACGGCCGCTAAGCCAAGCAAGACGGAGCTTTTCGGGAAGTGCCTCAAGCTGCCTTACGTATTCGGGAGAGGCCTTCATCAAAACAGGATTATCGTAAACCAGAGCCTGAATGAACTTGTAATCCTCGGAATTTTCTCCGTCCCGATAAACTCTGTCAACGAAAAGCCGCTTTACCCAAGCGTGACCTATCCCTCCGGGGTTGCAGGTAAGATACATTCTTCGCGGAAAATCATTAACGCCGCGAAGACAGGCACAAAACGCCCTGAACTGACTTTCGCTTAGCTGTGTTGCCTCATCTATTGCGATAATATCGTATTCCTGACCTTGGTATCGTAAAATATCTCCATCGTTCGCACAATATCCGAGACTCACGGTTGAGCCGTTTGCCATATTTAACATTTTTTGCGATTCCGAATAAGTAAATAGCTCTCCGTACTCTCTCAAAAAGGGTGTGACGTGATTTGAAATAAGCTCAGGGTAGGTTCGCCTCACAATCAAGCACCGAATTTTTGGATATCTCAGACAAAGAGCCACTATCTTTCGTCGCAGGGCCCAGGATTTACCTCCTCCTCTTGCACCGCCATAAGCAGTATATTTTGCTCTCGAATCAAAAAACAGCTGTTGCTTTTCATTTGGAGCACCCGGAATATAGAATCTTCCCGTTCCCCCAGCGACCGACTTTACGCCTTCCACTTATTCACCGTCCTCAAGAATGTTATGCTCGAAAACCGGCATTATTATCGACGGCCCTCCGCCCTCCTGCGCCTTTGATTCTCCATATCCGAACTCGTTTTTCAGATACGAGGAGATAAGCGAGGGAGAGGCGTCTGAATTCCATGCCTCATCTAAAAGCACAGTGCAAAGCATTTCATAATCCTCGGGGAATTTTTCCTTCATCTTAAGAAGTGCCGTTCTTGTCACTCCGCAAAATCGGCAAAATCCCGCAAGGTTCGGGAATACGCTTTTCTTGTCCCTTTCCTTCTCGGATTTTTCCTCGTTTTTTGCGGCACAGTCAAGAATATATTGCTTTACAACGTCCTCAAAAATACCGTTTTCGCAAAGAGCCGAAAGGTTAAATCCGCGAAGAGTTCCGTCTTTTTTAGGTTTAACATTTCTTGCTCTCGTCATCGAGCTTCTTTTTGTCCTTCCTTTGATTTCATCTTCCTTTTCATTCGATTTTTTCTTCATAAATCCTCCTTTCGATTTGTGCAAGGCTATTTTATCGCGAATCAAAATACCAAATAGTACACAAAAGTACCGCCAAGTACCAAATGCCTGTTGATTTTCAAGCAAAAACCATGTATAATATATATGAGGTGATATCGTGACGCATCTGTACATAGAAAACATTAAAGAAAAAAGTCCAAAAGAAATAAAAAAAGAAGCCTTATCGCAAAGGCTTCTCGATTATGAAACAAACAAGGACTATATAAATAGAATTTTTCAAAAAAAGCATCCACAGGCACAGAAAGAAAGCCTTTGTGCTCTCATTCTGTTAGACTTTGCCCTCCAGAGCAGTTATGGCATACAAGAAAAGCTGATAATCTCAAAAACAGAAATCGACAAGCCCTATTTCAAAAACTCGGATGTCAAATTCAGCATATCTCATTCAGAGGATTACGTTGCCGTTGCAGTTTCCGACAATGAGATAGGGGTAGATATTGAAAAGATCACGGATAAAAGCCGAGATAATATGATTGATAGGTTTTTTATTCCAAGCGAACAAGAGTTCTATTACAATTCCGAGGATAAAGCCGCCGCCTTCGCGGTTCTTTGGACGAGAAAGGAAGCCTACCTGAAATACACGAGCAAGGGCATAACGGAAGGACTTTCGGGATACGACGTTACAAAAAGCACAGAGCTTTTTCACGAATTTTCACACGACGGATATCAAATTTGTCTATATTCGAAAGAAAAGCCAAGCATCACCATAATTTAACGCTTTTAATAAAATAAGAATAACAAAAAGGGCTGTCACCAGCCCTTTTTTTATTTACGATCAAATTCTTGCAACACCGGTTTTCCTTGCAGCAGAGATAACTGCCTCCGCCACAGCTGAAGCCACCCTCTTATCGAGTGCGGGAATGATAATATTATCCTCGGAAAGCTCATTCTCGGGAATAAGCGCCGCCAAGGCATACGAGGTCGCCATCTTCATCTCCTCGTTAATACAGGAGGCACGGCAGTCAAGAGCACCACGGAAAATTCCCGGAAAAGCAAGCACGTTGTTGATCTGATTCGGAAAATCTGAGCGTCCCGTTCCGACAACTCTCGCCCCCGCTGCCTTTGCAATGTCGGGCATGATTTCAGGCGTCGGATTTGCCATAGGAAATACGATAGCGTCACTTGCCATAGATTTTATCATCTCCGCCGAAACGATTCCGGGTGCGGAAACTCCGATAAATACGTCAGAGCCAACCATAGCGTCGGCAAGATCTCCCGTTTTCAGCTCACGGTTCGTAACCCTTGCAATTTCCGCGTGAGCCTCAGAGAGTCCGTCCATACCCTCGCAAATAATTCCGAAGCGATCTACCATCGTAAGATTCCGAACACCCATATTCATAAGATGCTTGCCGATAGCAATTCCGGCAGACCCTGCTCCGCTGATTACAACCCGAACATCTCCGATATTCTTGTGAACCACCTTCAGAGCGTTAATCAAAGCCGCCGCAACAACGACAGCCGTGCCGTGCTGGTCATCGTGAAATACGGGAATATCACATATTTCCTTCAATCTCTTTTCAATTTCAAAGCAACGGGGTGCCGCGATATCCTCAAGATTTATGCCGCCAAAGCTACCCGAGATCAGATAGATGGTTCTGACAATCTCATCAACGTCCTTCGAGCGAATACAAATCGGGAAAGCGTCAACGTCAGCAAAAGCCTTAAAGAGCGCACTCTTTCCCTCCATAACGGGCATTCCCGCCTCGGGGCCTATATCACCAAGACCTAAAATTGCAGTTCCGTCAGTAACGACAGCCACCATATTGCTTCGTCTCGTAAGCTCAAATGACTTTTCGGGATTTCTGTTTATTTCAAGACAAGGCTCGGCAACACCGGGTGTATATGCAAGAGATAAATCCTCTCTCGTTTCAATAGGGCAACGGGATATAACCTCAATTTTGCCGCCCCATTCGTAGTGTTTCTTTAATGATTCCTCACGTATATCCATAAAAATTACCTTTCTGCTTTCGGGTTAAATGTAATTATCGTTTTTATCAACGTAAGCCTAAAGCCTCTGCGCTCTTTGCCAACGCCAAATCCACACTGCTCATTCTGCTTTCCATATCAGCTTGTTGTATATTTCGTCGCCCTTTATGCACCTGATAGTACCTGTTTTTCCGTCATTATAAAGCACGCTGAACACACACTCATAGTGGTCAAAAACCTTTTGATATTCGAAATTGCTATAGGCCTGCCCCTTCCATCCGACAGAAAATCCCGTGTTATCAAGCTCTTCCTTATATACTGCTATCTCTTCAATAAGCTTAGCTCTGACCACTCTGTCGGCATTTTCATTCTGCAGCGTACTCAAAAGCAGCAGCAAAGCCACAAAGGCAATTATTACGATTACTCCTACCAATACCACTGCATATATCGGTATTCCGAACACAGCGCATAAAAACAATCCTAAAACTATCGCCAAAAATGCAAATATCCACATATATGATCCCTCTCTAAAGACATCTCATTCGCTTTAATTATAACACTATTCTCAATAGAAATCAAGAAAAACGAACAAATCGCCAGAAAATTTCGCATAAAATCCCAAAAGCTTGGAAAACTTACTTATGAAAACGAAAAGTAAAAAACACCCAAAAGGCAGGATTAAAAATGCGCCAATCTATAATAAAGCTAAATACAGCCATAACGTCAGCCGCCTCGGTCGTAGGGCAAAAGGAATTTGAGGGAAGCCTCGGAGGCTACTTCGATCTACACTCGGCAGATGATAGATTCGGTCAAAAGACCTGGGAACAGGCCGAGGCTGAAATGCAAAGAATGTCTGCAAACATCGCTATGAAAAAATCACAGCTAAGTGAGGACGATATTGACCTTATGATGGCAGGAGATCTTATCAATCAATGCACAAGCTCCGCGTACGGCCTTCTTGAATTCAATATTCCCTATCTCGGTCTTTACGGAGCTTGCTCGACCGCCGTCGAGGGGCTCATACTCGCATCAGTTTTCACAAGCTACGGAATATACGACAGATGTCTCTCGGTAACCTCCTCGCATTATTGCTCGGCAGAGCGTCAGTTCAGAACACCAATCGAATACGGTGCTCAAAGAACGCCGACATCTCAATGGACGGTCACAGGCTCAGGAGCATTTATAACGGAAAACGCCGACAGAGTAGAGGTAAAACCGCTCGCATATATAAAAGAGGCCCTAATCGGAATATCGGTCGAAAAAGGAATATCGGACGCCAATAATATGGGAGCCGCAATGGCGCCTGCCGCTCTTGACACGATTCTACGCTATCTTGCGGAAAGTGGAAAAAGCGAAAAGGACTTTGACCTTGTCGTAACGGGAGATTTAGGCTATGAGGGGTGTTCTATTCTCTCTGATCTGCTTTTAGCAAACAATATTGATTTTGGCGATCGTCTCAGCGACTGTGGAAAGATAATTTACAGTCCCTCGGCGCAGGATACTCACGCAGGCGGCTCGGGATGCGGTTGCAGTGCGGTAGTGTTAGCATCTTATCTGCTTCCGAAATTAGAGAGCGGCGAGCTTAATGATATTTTAGTTGTAGGAACAGGTGCTCTTATGAGTCCGGACAGCATAAAGCAGGGCTTGGCAATCCCGGGCATCGGACATCTGATTCATTTGTCAAGCAAAAAATCGGATAATTAAGGGGAAGAATATGGGGAATATTATGGACTACGTTTGGGCGTTTGTCATAGGAGGGCTCTTCTGTGTAATCGCGCAAATTTTAATTGATAAAACGTCACTCACTCCTGCAAGAATTCTCGTTATCTATGTAACTGCCGGAGTGATTTTAGGTGCAGTCGGACTATACAAGCCTCTCGTTGATTTTGCGGGAGCAGGAGCCACGACACCGCTGACGGGATTCGGATATTTAATCTCAAAGGGTGTTCGCGAAGCGGTAAAGGATAAGGGCCTTTTGGGAGCATTAACGGGAGGATTAACCTCTGCCGCCGGCGGAATCACAGCAGCCCTCTTTTTCGGTTACCTTGCAGCGCTCGCATTCAAAGGCAAACGAAAATAATGTAAAAGTCATCTGTTTTTGCTCGTTAGATTTATTTATGCGTCTTTTGTTAGATGAGTATAATGCTTTTTCTTAATTCGATTTGATGATGTTCTAATCATTTTAGGAATTATAATCTAATCCGACCTTTTTGAGAGCTTTTAAGGGGTGTTTTATTCCCAAAATCGCACTCGAAAATTTCCATCAAAAACGAACAAAAAAGTACAGATCGCTACAAAACAAACGATTGTAGCGGTCTGTTTTTTACACAAATAAAGCCACCGAACGAACGGTGGCTTTGAGTTTTTTGTTTTAATTTCAGAATATAGGATATCCTGCCTTTGTGTGAGCTTCGATAAGATCGTTACAAAGAGCAACTATCTCGTCTGTTGAGAGCTGTGCGCCTGTGTGAGGATCCATCATAGCAGCTTGATACAATGTCTCTACGTTTCCTGTGTGAGCCGCCTCTATCGTAAGCATCTGAGGATAAATATTGGAGCAGTTCATCGCCGCAAGCTGTAATGGAAGCTCACCTACATACGTCGGAGTTATTCCATTAGCATCAACGATACACGGAACCTCAACGCACGCAAGGTCAGGAAGATTGGGAATAATTCCGTGATTTATAACGTTTCCGCCTATTTTCAAAGGAACGTTTGTAACAATAGCCTCCATTATTCTGGATGCGTACTCAAGCGAACGCAGATGCTGAACGTTTTCTCCTGCCATAATCTCTTTCTTGCGATTTTGCCAAGCAGCAATTTGATTTATACAGCGGCGAGGATATTCATCCAACGGTATATTGAACTTTTCAATGAGATCATCTCGCCCAGGCTTTATATAAAAGGGATTATATTCAGCATTATGTTCACTACTCTCTGTACAGTAGTATCCCAGCTTATCAATATAATCAAAGCGTACCATATCCCCGTGCTTAACCGTCGCATTTTTTTCCTTCGCTCTACGACGAATCTCGGGATAAAGATCATTGCCATCCTTATCAGTGATCTCAAGGAGCCACGCCATATGGTTAATACCCGCAATCTTTTCCTTGTGGCCTTCAAGGCGGTCCTTCATATCAAGACCGTCAAAAAGGGCTTGAGTGCACACCTGAACGCTATGACAAAGACCTATCGTTTTAACCTTTGTATATCTCTGCATATAACCCGTAATCATAGCCATGGGATTTGTATAATTGAGCAACCACGCATTAGGGCACACCTCCTCAATATCCTTGGCAAAATCCTTCATTACGTGGATAGTTCTCATAGCTCTGAAAATACCGCCAATACCAAGCGTATCTCCAATAGTTTGACGAAGTCCGTATTTTTTAGGAACTTCAAAATCAATAATGGTACAAGGGTCGTAAAAACCTACCTGAATAGCGTTAACAACAAAGTCCGCCCCATTGAGCGCCTCTTTTCTCTGCTCTACTCCGAGATATTTTTTTATCGTTGCACGTCCTTCATTGATTGTCTTATTCATCGAATCAATAAGAATATAAGACTCCTCAAGCCTTTCAGCATCAATGTCATAAAGTGCTATATCAACGTCGTGAAATTCATCACACAGCATAGTGTCGCCCACCACGTTTTTCAAAAATATAGTACTTCCTGCACCCATAAAAGTTAATTTCATGTTATTTCCCCCTTTTTGCTGTTTTTATATATTAATATTTTATCATATTTTCGCAAAAAAACCATTGCACAATGTATCGCAAATATGTTATAATGTAACTATCATATCAAAGGAGAATAATATGTATAGCATTAACGGCAAGGAAGAACACTATATTTTTGAAAATAAGCATTTAGCAGACATAAATCCCCTTTTCGTCGGAAGAGAATCGTGCGATCCGGGCAAACAATTCGGCCCTGCGATCCGTTATTACACCCTGATACATTATGTCAAAAGCGGCAAGGGCAAGGTTGTAAAGTCGAAGGGGGTTTTTGAAGTTTCAGCGGGACAAGCCTTCATTATATATCCGAACGAGGTCGTTACGTATATCGCAGACAAAGATGAGCCATGGAGTTATTGTTGGGTAGCGTTCGACGGAGCGCTTTCAAAACAATTTTATCAGCTCAACGATGTTATCTATATGAAATATGGTATTTTCGAGGATATGTTTCACAACGGAGAAAAGGATATGTGCGAATACAGAGTCGCAGCACAGCTGTTTGAATTGTACGCAGAGCTTTTTTCGATGCCCGCAACAAGCGCCAACTATGTCAATCAAGCAAAAGACTATATAAAGGCTCTTTATATGAAGAATATAACGGTGGAACAAATAGCCGACCACCTCAATCTCGACAGACGCTATCTTTCAAGATTGTTCAAGCAGAAAACAGGAATGACTATGCAGGACTATATAATAAAGCAGCGGATTAGTGCCGCACAAACGTATCTTACCCAAGGCTTTTCGGTGAATGAAAGTGCAACGCTTTCAGGATACACAGATACCTGCAATTTTTCAAAAATGTTCAAACAAAAAACGGGTATGAGCCCTGCAGAGTGGAAAAAAACCAAAAATTCCATATAAATTTAAAGAAGGCGGTGCCATACGGCACCGCCTTCTTAATTATTCTTCTCCACCGTTTGCCTTGTAAGCCGCGACAATCTTTTGCGCCACGTCGGATGGAACCTTATCATACTTTATAAAGTGGAACGTATATTTTCCTCTTCCCTGCGTCATGGCACGGAGAGAAATCGTGTAGTCCTGCATTTCGGATACTGGAACCTCAGCTTCGATCGTTGTGTAAGCTCTCTTCTGTGCCGCATCCATACCCATAACTCTACCGCGACGTTTGTTAAGCTCACCCATAATGTCACCCACAACAGCATCCGGAACCGTTACCAACAAATTTCCTACAGGCTCAAGGATAACGGGATTTGCAAGTCTCAAGCATTCCTTATACGCAATACCCGCAGCAAGCTTAAAGGACATTTCAGAGCTGTCAACGTCGTGATAAGAGCCGTCAAAGAGGTCTGCCTTGATATTAACAACGGGATAACCCGCAACACCGCAAGCCATAGCGTCAAGGAGCCCCTTTTCAACTGCAGGATGGAAGTTCTTCGGAACAGAACCGCCAACGGTTGACTCTGTAAACGTAAGTCCGTCCTCCTCTCCGGGAGAGAAGCGAATCTTTACGTGACCGTACTGACCGTGACCACCCGTCTGCTTCTTATATTTACCTTCAACCTCAACCGTCTTTGTAATTGTCTCGCGGTATGCGATCTTCGGTGTGTCAAGTTTAACGGACGTCCCGAAACGATTCTTAAGCTTTGAAACGATAACGTCAAGATGAATGTCGCCCATACCGTAAATCAGCATCTGCTTGGTTTCAGCATTGTTTTCAAATTTAACAGTGTAATCCTCTTCAAGAAGTCTTGTGATCCCCTGCGAGATCTTATCCTCGTCCCCCTTCGCAAGAGGCGTAACCGCCATACACATATTGGGCTCAGGATATTTAACAGGAGCATAAGCTATATCAAGACCGTACGAAAGTGTATCGTTTGTGTTCGAGCCTGCAAGCTTCGCAACCATACCGATATCACCGCAAGCAAGTGCCTCAACCTCGGTCTGCTTTTTACCGCGAAGAGTGAAAATCTTTGAGATCTTCTCTATACTTCCGTTAGCCGAGTTCTTCAAAGTCATATCGCGGCGAAGCTCACCGTTCATTACCTTGAAATAAGACATCTTACCAACAAACGGGTCTGCGATAGTCTTGAAAATAAATATCGCCGTGTTGCCGTCAACCTCGATAGGATATTTTTCGGCCTCGCCGTTCTTTATAATAACCTCGTCCTTTTTAGCAAGGTGTCTCGGGAAGGAGAGATTTATCGCGTCAAGCAGCGCGCGGATACCCCACATCTTTGTGGAAGAGCCGCAGTAAACGGGAACTATCGTACCGTTAATAATACCCGTATGTAACGCCTCGGCAGCCTCGTCATGTCCGATAGGCTCACCGTTGAAGTATTTATCAAGGAGAGACTCGTCGGTTTGAGCGATAGCCTCGTTAAACGCATCCTTATACCCCTCTGCCAAAGCAAAATATTCGTCGTTCATCGGAATTTCGCTTCTCTTACCCGTTGCATCGTACTTATAAGCCTTCATATCCATAAGGTCGATCATAGCAACGTCAGAACCAAGCTTAACGGGAATAAATACGGGACAAACTGCCGTGCCGAATTTTGCGTGAAGTCCCTTAAACACACGCTCGAAATCAGCCTCGGGGTCGTCACACTTGTTAATAAAGAACGCACGGGGCATATCAGCCTCCGAAACGTAGTCCCAGGAAAGCTCTGTACCAACCTCAACTCCGCTCTTACCGTCAAGAACGATAATTGCGCTGTCCGCTACGCGGATTCCCTGCATTTCTTCACCGACAAAGCCAAGATAACCGGGAGTGTCGAGGACGTTGATTTTTATGTCGCCCCACAAAATATCAGCCATAGCAAGACTCGAAGAAAATCCTCTTTTGATTTCCTCGGGGTCAAAGTCGCAAACAGTGTTTCCGTCGGGAGTTTTTCCGAGTCTGTCTGTTGCGCCGCCTATATAAAGCATAGCCTCAGCAAGAGAAGTCTTTCCCGTGCCACCATGCCCGATAAGAGCTACGTTTCTGATCTTTTTTGTTTCGATAATTGCCACAAAAATCACCGCTTTCTTCTATATTTTTATTTATAAATCGTCGAATTAGAAAAATAAGATTCAAGGCTCGAACGAAATATACTCATAGCCGAAACTTCACTATGATATTTTTATTATACAACACTTTTTCGAAAAATTCAATAGCATTTTTTGTATTTTGTGCTTATGAGATGTAGAAATGTGACGCATTTTTTTGTACAATTTATACAAAGAAAAGACCTCATATTTATAAACTCTCAAATCCGGCACTTCTTTTACAAATCACTGTTTTTTCTTCTTTACCCCAAGCGCCACGTCGATTTCCTCAACAGCAGATTCAATCATAAGCTCGACTACCTCACCAACCTTGATTCCGTTCTTCTGAAGCTGTGTAATCACCCATTCTTTTTTCTCAATTTTTGAATTTTGCGAAAGCTTTTCCGCCGCCAAAACAAATCTTCTTACGCTTTCATAAAGATTTTTATTCTTAAGCCAAGGTATAACGTATGTACTTACAACCAAGCCAATCACTGCAACGACCATCTCGGCAAGGTACGGAATCATCTCCTTAATCATTCCCTTCATCATTCTCAAATCTCCTCTCAATCATCTCGCAAAATCGATATAAAAACACTACAATCTCTTCTCTTGTGCAATTTTTGTCAAGTAGATAATCTATAGAGTTATCTTTAATAACCCCTTTTATTATCTCGTTTTTCACAGCCCACTCGAAAGCGTATTTTGACCACTCATTTACATCGTATGTCAATTTTTGTATAACGTTGTTATAAGCGCCGATTTTGTTCTCAACACCCAAATACTCCGCAGTATTAATCGGTGTTTTCCTGTCATTTTCTCTCACTTCAAAGTGTAAATGTGCTCCGAGAGAGTATCCCGTGTTTCCCATAACACCTATCTCATCGCCTGCACTCACCCTATCCCCCTTCTTAACCTTTCTTGACTTCAAATGGCAATAATAATGATATGTTCCGTCCTCCGCTTTTATACAAACATAATTCCCCCATTGCCACGTAAGATTGCTTTTATCGGTAATAATAGCTGATGTAACAACCTCGCCGCCAAGGCAAGCATAAACGTTAACGTCATCAACGCCAACCAGATCAATACCTTTATGATTCTGAACCTCATCGTTCAGAACCCTTTCGCCATAAGGCGACGTTATTTTATATTCCCCACCAAATGGAATTCGTCTATTTATCATTTCTTGTCCTTTCTTTTCTTTTTGCGATGTAAAAGCTACGTTTTTTCGAAAATTCTCTCAACCGTATTGTGAACCTCGTCAATTCTCTTATGAGCCTGTTTTGCCGACTCCTCAACCTTCGAAATTCTGTCCGCGTGAGCACTCAAGGTTCTATTCGTATCCCTCTGCTCAAGCAAGATATCGTCGGTTCTCCTTTTTATATATTCGATATCCGAGATTTTTCTTCCGCCATCCGCGCTGTCCTTTTTCATATTCCTTATAAAGCCCAAATATCCAACAAGCGCCCCTACAAGCGTACAAATTACACCAATCTCAAGCTCCACTAATATCCGCCTCCTCTTTTTTCAGCTGAAGCACCTCCGGAACCTCCGTCCTCAGCACCTCAATCTCTCCTGCGAGCGAAACCAAAGCCTTTCCTCTCGAATATCCGCAAACCGTATATTTGTTAGTACCGGCCCTTGCCATAACCTCTCTCGGTATCATAACGGAATTTTCCGTAATCGCAAGCGACATCTCCTCGCCACCTTCAAGATAAAAGGTTATAGTTTTCCTGAGGCCTCTCCATTTTGCGTCAAATTTGAAATCAAGGCTTTCAAAGCCGTAGCTGCCCGTCGTCCCCGCTATTACCCTTCTCGGCTTTACGGCATAATAATTTACTTCAATTTCCACCCGATTTCCTCCTTTCTTTTTCTTTCACCCATTATTCTCCTAAATTATAGCAAACAAAAAGTCCCCGTGACTGACACAAATATGTCAGTCACGGGGATAGATTATAATAAAATCCCCTTTACTGCTTTTCTCCAACAAAATTAGTGATCCAGGCACCGCTTTTAACAAGAACAAGACTTGCAGCACATTTAATAAGCTCAAGGGCATTACAAATAATAAAAATAGGGTAGATAGTCCAATTAGTAAGCCTTGTGAGCGCAAAAGCCACAGGAACGCTTATGAGCCAGGAAAAGCCGCTGTCAAAGACAAAGGTTATAAAGGTTTTTCCGCCCGAGCGGATAGTAAAATACATCGCGTGAAGCGCCGACCGCAAGGGGAGGTAGGCGGACAAAACGTAAATAAAAAATACCGAAAGATCCTTCACAGAATCGGTGGTGTTGTATATTTTCGGGAAAAGAGGTGCCGTCAGCGCCATAAGTACGCCGACAACTATACTGCTCACAAGTGCAAATGTGATAAGACGGTACGCGCTTATTCTCGCCTCCTCAAGCCTCGACGCTCCCAAAAGATTTCCTACGATAATGGCAATCGCGCTTCCGAGCGCCAAAAACACCACTGAGAACAGATTTGAGATAGTGGAGCTTATGTTATAAGCCCCTACAACATCAAGCCCGCGAGTGGCATAGCATTGAGTGAGAACGGTAACGCCAAGCGACCAGAGCGCCTCGTTTATAAGTAAAGGAATGCTTTTTATCGTAACGCTCTTGGCAACTCCCGAGGGGATATACAGACTTTTATATACTCCTCTCATAAAAATGTTTTTATCAAGATTCTTATGAGTCCAGATTATAATTGAGATTCCCTCTGTAAATCGGGAAACGACGGTTGCTATCGCCGCCCCCTCGACGCCAAGACGCGGTGCTCCGAGCTTTCCGTAAATGAGAATATAGTTAAGAATGATATTAACAGCCACAGCAAGCATACCGCAAAGCATCGGTATTCTCGTGTTTCCCGCCTCGCGAAGAGTCGTTGCGTAAATTTGAGTTACGGCAAACGGGAGGAGTCCGAAAAGCATAATTTTCATATACTGCAGAGAATATTCGAGTGTAAGAGACAAATCTCCGCCTGTTTCGCTTTCATATAAAAAGGCCTCCATAAGCGGCTTTCCGAAAAAACCGAAAACAAGAATGGCAACGGCAGTTACCGCAATACCTATATAAGCCTTATATCGAACACTATAGCGAAGTCCGTCATTATCCCCCTTGCCGTAATACTGAGCCGCAAAGATACCGGGACCCGACATAGCACCGAAAATGCAAAGAGTAAACACAAAAATCAACTGATTAGCTATTGAAACTCCCGACATTTCCTCGTTTCCGATTCGACCGACCATAATATTATCGAGCAAGCTGACAAGAGTTGTTATTCCGTTCTGCACCATTATCGGAATCGACACAGCAAGAACGCTTCTGTAAAATTTTCTATCCCCTATAAAATTACTTGTTTTCACAAAAACCATCCTCTGATAAATTTATACCCTTATAAAAATCATATTATATTATATCACCATTTTGATATAAAGTAAAGGCATTTACAGCAAAAGCACGTAATAATAACCATGTTTTGCACTTGCAAAACAAGTAAAGTTATGATACAATAAATCCTAGAAGAAAAATCAAATTAAAAAGGTGCAAAAATGAAGACAACGACAAGCCGCGAGCTTTTCGCAAAAGATATCTCAAGGCTCAATCCTTTTGAGCTTGCTGATTGGATCATATCCTGCCGTAACGAAATCCAAAAGCAGGATTTTGATAGCGAAGATGACTATAAAAACGCACTCCTCTCCTTTTGCTGTGAATGGAAATCGCACTACGAAAAACACAAAAACATATACGAATCCGAATCATATTACCGCGCCATCGTTTATACGAGTCTATCAGGCAGAACAGAATTTTTCACCGATTTTGGCGGCGGTAAAATCTTTTCCGAAATCGACACTTATGAGGATCTGAAAAAGCTGACCGTCATGAGAGAGGAAACGATCACAGAGCTATCAAGACAATACTGTGTTTTTTACGATAAGCTTAATGAGATCTTTCTCCCCGAAACCTATGACAATTACAAAACGCACTTGCGTGAATACATAGTAAAATATCGTTTTTCAAGCGTTGAATTCAAAAGAGAGGGCAGACTTTATAATTCCCGAGCACTCAAAGCTCCAACATACGAGCAATTTATAAAGACCTTTGATTCGAAAAATTGTTCTATAACTGTAAAAAGAAGCTTCAAAAAATTAAATTCCACGGCAGAGCTTAAAAAATTCGGTGTCATACGCTCCTTTTACAACAAATTCAACAGCTATAAATATTGTGAAAAACATTTCGACAAGAGTATGCTCGTGAATTTAGCATTTGCTATGTCAATGCCGTATAATCATCTCGAAAAACTGCTTTCCTATAACGGATATTCAGTAAGCGAGGCAAGTCAGAGAGAATTTGACCGAATAATCCGCATGGCATTCAAGTGTGGCTTCAGCCGTGATATGACGATAGACCTTATAAATATCGAGAACGACAAAGGCTTTAATATCCCAAATCTCACGAAGCATCAGAAGTAATAAAAACCGCCTATTAAAGCTCCGCTTGCCCCTAAAACGATAATTTAATATACTAAAAATTAAATCCCGTTAAATACGTTATGTATAAAACGGGATTTTTATTTTTAAGCTAAGCTTGAGCATCCGGCTATCTTATCCAATAGCCTTCAGCTTATTCAATTTTCCTTTTCAAAAGCGTCCTTGCTAAGACCACAAACGGGGCAAACCCAATCCTCCGGGATATCCTCCCACTTTGTGCCGGGTGCAACTCCATTATCGGGGTCACCTGCCTCGGGGTCATATACATATCCACAAGGGCATACGTACTTTTCCATAGGGCCATCTCCTCCTTCAAGCTTTATTAATAATTTTCCGCCTTAATGTGGAAATATGCTTTTGGATGTGCGCATACGGGACAAACCTCGGGAGCCTTCTTTCCAATCACAATATGACCGCAATTTGAGCAGATCCAAACGGTATCTCCCTCACGAGAGAACACAAGTCCCTCTTCAATATTATTAATCAGCTTACGATAGCGTTCCTCGTGCTCCTTTTCAATAGCGGCAACCTTCTCAAAGAGGATAGCTATAGTCTCAAAGCCTTCTTCACGAGCTTCCTTTGCAAAATCCGCATACATTTCCGTCCATTCGTAATGCTCGCCGCCTGCCGCGTCCTTTAAGCAGTCAAGAGTGTCGGGAATGCCGCCGTCATGTAAAAGCTTAAACCAAATCTTTGCATGCTCCTTCTCGTTGTTGGCAGTCTCCTCAAAAAGCTGGGCAATCTGAACGTATCCGTCCTTTTTTGCCTTTGATGCATAGTAGGTATACTTGTTTCTTGCCTGACTTTCGCCGGCAAAAGCAGCCATAAGGTTTGCTTCAGTTCTTGTTCCTTTTAAGTTCATAAGATTAAACCTCCTTGATAAATCGGTAAATAAACCGTCTCGTGTGGGTGTTTCAATTATACCCCATATCCGTGTGGTTTATTCTTCCATCTATATTTTACATTAATTTTTTTGAAAAATCAATAGATTTTTGCGAGAAATGTTGCGTTTTTATAATTTTGTTAAATCAATCAAAGGATATCACCCGCCACTTGCTCTCCGGCAAAGAATATGCAAAAAGAGGTGCGGAAGCTTACGCATCCACACCTCCGGCTCTCATCTATACCTTATCAGCCGAAATATCTACGGAGAAGACCCTCAAATGCCTTGCCGTGTCGAGCCTCGTCGCGTGCCATTTCGTGAACTGTGTCGTGAATAGCGTCGAGATTAGCTTCCTTTGCACGCTTAGCAAGCTCTGCCTTGCCCATAGTTGCGCCGTTTTCAGCTTCAACTCTCATCTCGAGATTCTTCTTTGTGGAAGCCGTTACAACCTCACCGAGAAGCTCTGCAAACTTTGCAGCGTGCTCTGCTTCTTCATAAGCAGCTTTTTCCCAGTAAAGACCTATCTCGGGATAACCCTCGCGGTGAGCAACTCTTGCCATCGCAAGATACATACCAACCTCGCAGCATTCGCCGTTGAAGTTAGCACGAAGGTCAGCCTTGATGTCCTCAGAAACGTCAGCTGCTACGCCTACAACGTGCTCTGCTGCCCAAGTCATCTCTCCGTCCTGCTTTGTAAACTTTTCTGCGGGTGCCTTGCACTGAGGGCATCTTTCGGGAGCCTCATTTCCCTCGTGAACATAACCGCAAACCTGACATACGTACTTCATAATAATTCCCTCCATAATTGTGTTTTTTAATTACATTTTTTACACATTCCCCAGAATATAAGTGAATGCTTATCGACGCGTCCTCCACAGGCCTCCTCCACCGCCTTATCAACCTCCTTGATTAGGGGAATGGCAAGGTCAATAATACTTCCGCACTTGCCGCAAACAAAATGGTAATGATTTGAATTGTCGGCATCATAATGCTCTGTTCCGCTTCCGACGTCGATTCTAATAATATCGCCCTCGTCCGAAAGCAGTTTCAAGTTTCTGTATACGGTTGCAAGACTGACGTTTGGAAATTCCTTTCTTAGCTCAAGATAAAGCCAATCGGCTGTAGGATGAGTTTTGGTGCCTTTGAGAATTTCGATCAAAGCTTCCCTTTGTCTTGAATGCTTTAACTTTTTGGTTATCATATTTATCATTCCCTTTTTCGAAATCAATAATGATAATCATTATCGTTATGATTATATAATAGCACAAAAAAATGAATTGTCAATAGTTTTTTGAAAAAAATTAAAAAATTTTTATTTTTTTATAAAAGCATTAAAAGTCTGCCCATCTCAAAGGAAACGGGCAGACTTTTCTGTAAAT
>JAZRJC010000022.1:0-2052 GCA_045645605.1 Eubacteriales bacterium
CGGCGACTGGGCGTTCTGATTTGATTTCGGAGGGAAACAATGACAGAGCTTATAATAATCCGCCACGCTCAAAGCCTGGCAAATGCTAACGAGGTCTTTATCGGACAGACAGACCTTGGGTTGTCCGAAATGGGAAAAAAGCAGGCAGAGGCACTTTGTCTCTACCTGCAAAATATAAAACTGAAGGTTGATAAAATATACTCAAGTTCGCTTTCTCGTCCTTATCAGACTATTGAGCCTTATGCGAAGGCGGTCGGAAAGGAAATCATCAAGCGAGACGGACTACGCGAAATATACGCAGGGAAGTGGGAAAACAACAAATTCGCCGATCTTCCCGACCTTTTTCCCGAAACGTTTGCTCATTATTGGAAAGAGGATATTGCCAACTGTACACCTGACGGGGGAGAGTCTGTTGCAGCCCTTTACGAGCGGGTTAACCTTGAGCTTGACACGCTTGCCTGTGAGAATGACGGTAAAAGGATAATTATATCAACTCACGCAACTCCTATAAGATGCTTTTGTGCAAGAGCTGTGGGGGGACTTTCAAATATGCAGCAGATAAAGTGGGTAAACAACGCAAGCGTTAATATTTTTAATTGGGAAAACGGCATTTTATCGGCAGTTAGTATCAATAATCACGATTTTTTGGCCGGAATCGACTCCTCTTTGCCCAAAACCGTTTAACGCTCACTGAATAATCCGATGAGCCAGCGTCTATCCTCTTTGTTAACAGAGCCTATGCAGGCGGTCAGCAGAAAATAGATGCTTATAACGGTCGTTATACCGAAAACGAGAGACGTTATAGGTGATAAGGACGGAAGACGTATAAAAATTATTTTTCCGATGCTTGCGGCCCCTAAAATTGATAACAGCGGAGAGAATACTATTCTGAAAATGCTTGAGCGAAGGCCCGTCACGTTTACGAGATGAAGCACACTCAAGGCGGCATTGATGATCTCGGTTACGTAGATAGTTATAATATACCCGTTTATACCGTATCGAGGGAGCAGAATTATAACGAGAATGACCGATAAAGTTGCGTCGATTATATTGACGTTCATTGAATACACTTGCTCGCCGAGTCCCTTAAGCATAGCGTCGGTAACTCCGTCAAGATACATTATGGGAATTAGCGGAGCTATAAGACTTATGTAATTTGACGCTTCGCGGCTGTTGTAAATTATTTTACCAAGCTCACCTGAAAAGCAGATGAGAACACCCGACACACCTATTGAATACAGCATTGAAAACTGAAAAGCACGGGAAACTATGTATTTTATCCGTGTTTTTTCTTTTCTCACGTTACATTCGGAAAGCTCGGGGACAAGTAATTGCGCGAAGGAGGTTAAAATAGCATTCGGATAAAGAACGACGGGCAACACCATGCTCTGAAGCGTTCCGTATGACGTTAAGGCTTCGGCTTGATTTGAACCGCTTTTACGCAATCCTTTTGGAATCAATATATGCTCGACGGTAATGAGTGCCGAGCGCAAATACGCACTGAATGCGACGGGGAGAGCTATTGAATAGAGCTTTCCCTTTATTTCCTTTCCGTTTATTTTCGTTTCAACCTCCTTAATATGCTTTTTCTTGTCAAGCACATACAGAAAATACGAGATCATGCAGGCTGAGATTTCCGAAATAAGGTCAGCACTCACAAGTGCAACACATGCATGTTCTATGCCTTTTTCCAAAAACAGCGTAAAAAACCAAACTGTGAAGCCTATTTTTATAAATTGCTCAAGAACCTGGGATATAGCGTTTTTATATACTCGGCGTACAGCGGTAAAATATCCGTTTATGACAGAGGTAATTGCGATAAAGGGAAGAGAGATGGCGAGAATTTTTAAGGATAGGACTGTTCTTTCCTCCTTCAGTATCTCTTTTCCGATAAAATCAGAGAAGAAAAACAGGCAAAGTGCTGCCAAAGCACTGAAAAACAGGCAATATTTTATACATTGCTTCATGCTTTTTCTGATAAGCTCGTCGTCACCGCTGCCCATAGCGTCAGATACCATTCGTGTGACCGCTAAATTTGCACCCGATGACGCC
>JAZRJC010000023.1:0-19462 GCA_045645605.1 Eubacteriales bacterium
TGCTCTTATGCAGATAAACAAGCAGCCATCCCCCCTAAGAAGTATAAATCCCGCAATCCCGAGAGGACTTGAGCAGATAGTAATGTCCTCAATAGAGAAGAGGGTTGATTTGCGTTTTCAGAGCGCGGCACAGATGCTTCGTCAGATAAGAAGACTCAAATCGGATCCCGGTATCGTATTTAAGCCGAACCCCAAGGTGGAGGCACTTCACCGCAAGGAAAACAATAAAAACAAGAGAACAAGCGGCAGAGGGAAAGAGGAAACGACGATGCTTCCGATCATTCTCGGCGTTGTGCTTGCTCTTCTGTGTACTATGATTTTCTCTGCCTTTATGCTGCTTCAGAGCGATATGTTCAGCAGTCTTACGGGAAAATCAAATTCGCCGACGACCGTTGTCCCAAAGGTCGTGGGGCAGATGTATTTTGAGGACTGTCGTCCCGAGGATATAGGGGTGTCGTCAAAGTATTATGAGCTTGAGGTAAGCTTTGTAAATGACAGCGAGAGCGAAAAAGGAAGAATTTTATCGCAGAATCCGTCCGCGGGCAACAAAATCAAGCTTGTTGACGGAGAGAAAAAGGTTCTGAAGATAAAGGTCAGCCTTGGTTCTCAGATGATAACGCTTGAGAGCTACGAGGGATATACGGAGAGGGACGCAAAAAATGCAATATCCTCTCTCGGTCTCAGATATAAAATTGAAAGAATTTCAAGTAACGTTCAGAAAAAGGGTTACGTATGCTTTACAGACCCTGCGGCAGGAGAGACGGTCACCGAGGGCGGAACGGTTGTGATCTACATAAGCACGGGGGCGTCAAGCGGTGACGGTGTTGAGGTCATCAGCTTCATAGGTCAAAGCGAGAGTACCGCAAAGGATATAGCAGAGCAGATGGGCCTTTCGGTTAGTATCGAATATGAGAAGTCGGATACTGCGGCAGGTCAGGTTATAGGTCAGAGCATTGAGGTTGGTGAGTTCGTTGCTCCCAACACACAAATCACATTCACGGTAAGCGAAGGTAAGACAGGTGTGACCGGCAAGCAGGTTCCCGATATTACGGGTAAAACCGTTAAAGAGGCACAGATCATTCTTCAAAGATACGGCCTGACGCTCGGAACAAGAAGCGAAAAGGTGGGGAACATCACCGAGAATCTCATCCTCGAGCAGTCGCCGAGGGCAGGTGCGGAGATAACAGACGGACTCAAAAAGATAGATTATACGATATGCGTCGGAAAATCAAGCGGAAACGTTGGCTCCTCGGATGATGACGACGATAATGATGATAACGACAATACGAAGGTCGAATTTTTCGAAATCGACGGATACAGAGTGCCGAACATTATTGGTAAGACAGTCAGCAAGGCAAAAACCATACTTCGTCAATATGAGCTGCAGATAGGTACGGGAACAACCGTCAGAAGTCCCCTGGCTGCAGGTGTTATCATCAGCATATCAATATCGTATGACGAGAATAATAACGCATACGTAGATTATATAAAGAGCGGCGGTCCAAACTATTGATTTTTCAGAGAAATCTTGAAGTTCAACCGTTGGTATATTCAAAGTATAGGAGATTTTAATGAGCAATTCTTCAAATAATCCTATGAATGACAAAAATATAAATAGCGGTAATCCTTTGCAGGACGGACGTCAGCAAGAGAGACGGGCGGGGTGCGGCACGCCGCAAAGCCGCGGCGGTAGACCTCCGGTCAACGGCGGTGTGCCCCCGATGGGACAGCAAAGAGCATCGACGGGGCAGCCTTACAAGAGTAAGAGGTACAAAAGCTCTAAAGGTAAGGCGGCGGGCGGTATTGGCTCGAGCCTCAAAGCCCTTTGGGCGAGGTTGAGGTCGTTTTTTAACAAAAACGAGGACGCTTACCATAAGTATCTTGGAATAAGGCAAAAAACGGCGGCTTTGCTTTTCACAGTAACGTCGTTTGCCATTATTGTGTGCTGCTCATATTCGGCGTATTCTTACGTCGGAGAGAGCATTAAGGTACAAAGCCAGAAAAGCTCGTCGGCTATAATAGACTCAAAGGAATATTATATAGTTTACAGTCCGCAGGATAGCTTTGGTGAGGAAATGGCGTCACATTTGGCAGAAAGCTTCTTTGAAAAAACAGGAGTTCGCCTGAACGTGATTCCCGACACTGAGGCACAAAGGCGGCACGAGATCCGTATAGGTCACACCAATCGCTCGTATGATGATTATATAATTTCGGCAAGTGCACTGGGTCTTGACGGCTATGCCGTTATCATAACTGCAAACGACAGCGTGTCGCTTCCTGCATTTTCAAGAGCAGGAGCCGAGGCGGCTATTGAATATTTCATCTCGTCCTACGTCGGCTCATATCTTGGCGGAGAGCTTACCTTTACGTCAAGAATGAATTTCTCATACGTCAGCCGAACGGGAAAAGAGCCGCTTGGTACGCTTCGGGCGACAAAGCACCCCCTCGTTTTTGATGAAAATGGAAGCTTCAAGGTGCTTGTTTTGTCAGATGCTGACCTTAATACGTACACGCTTGAGGCTATCGACGTTATTCTCGAGCACGAAAAGCCCTCTCTCGTTATTTTTGCAGGCGACGTTTCCTCGGGCCTTACAACCAAGGCAGAGCTTGAGGCGTATCTGAAGGTGCTTACGTCGCCTATTGAAAAGCGGAAGATTCCCTGGAGCTGTGTTCTTGGCGAGCAGGATATAATGGGCGGACTTTCGGCACAGCAGCAAATGGAGGTTTATACCTCGTTTGAATATTGCGTTGCCAAAAGCGAGCTTGCGGTAAACGGAACGGTGAGCCACTTCCTGCCTGTTTTTGCAAATGAGAGTGAGGTTGAGACGGGCACGCCCGTCAGCGGAATCTTCGCTCTCGGTCAAACGGGAATGCTCTCAAGCCTTGGCGGAAATTTCGCAAGCGAGCCTATTTTTGAGGCCGACAGAGCCGAGCTTTACGATTTCGGATACGTATGCTCGGCGCAGCTTGCCTGGGTTACGGAGGTCGGTGCAATTCTTGATAGAGAGATCGGCGGTAAAATGCCCACCCTTGCTATAACGCATACGCCCGTCGAGGAGTTTAATCTGATTTATAACAACGCGGAAAAAACCTTAATGGTAGGAACGAAGGGTGAGGCGGTTTCCTCGTCGCCTATCCATTCGGGACTCTTCTCAACACTCGTTGACAGGGGCGGTGTTCTGGGTCTTTACTGCGGTCACGACCATATAAACACCTATTCGGGAAGGCTTCTCGAAATCGAGCTTGGCTACGTGTCAAGCATAGGCTACGACGGCTACGGCTTTGGCGGAACCTTTGAGACGAACAACGCATATCGCGGGGGCAGACTGATAAATCTGACTCTCGTTGACGGGGGCGTTTCACTTTCCTCAAGGTGCGTATATGCGGCGAATTACGGAGTTGGAAGAGAGTAAACAGGAGCATACGTTTATGAATTACCGTTCATACGGAAAAATAATAAAGGGAGTCGGGGGGCTTTACTACGTAAGGCTCTCTGACAAAATAAAGGACACTCTCGACGGCACGCCCGAGGATGACGGATATGTTTACCGTCAGAATTGCGACGGGAAGATCGTTGAATGTCGGGCAAGAGGTGTTTTTCGTCATAATCATATAACCCCCCTTGTGGGCGACAACGTCGAGATCGTATATAATGATTCCTCCTTCACGGAGAAGGACGGCGAGACCGTCTTTGCACTTGGCGGAAGAAATATAATGATCTCTGATATTTTACCGAGAAGAAACAGCCTCATAAGACCTCCCGTTGCAAATATTGATACGATTTTCGTGACGATGGCCTCGGCATCTCCCGAGCCTATGACGGATATGGTGGACAAGCTTATATCGATACTTGAATTTAACGATATTGAGCCTGTTATAGTCATCGGAAAATGCGAGCTCTGTCACGAGAGAGCAGAGGAGCTTCGGAGAATTTACACGCTGGCAGGCTACAGAGTCTTTGTTTTGAGTTGTCGGGAAAACGAGGGAATAGAGGAAATTAGAGAGTTCGTTTCGCGTGAGATGAGCGGAAAGACCTCTGCCTTTGCAGGGGCGTCGGGTGTTGGAAAATCGTCGCTTATGAATAAGCTTTTTCCCTCACTTTCACTTCTCACCTCTGATATCAGCTACAAAATCGAGAGAGGAAAAAACACCACTCGCCACGTGGAGCTTTATCCCGTGTCCGAGGGCTCTGACGGATATATTGCGGACACGCCCGGCTTCAGTATGCTTGATTTTGAACGCTTTGACTTTTTTACAAAGGAGGATCTGCCCGAAACCATGCGTGAATTTCGCGATTATATCGGGCACTGCCGATATACGAAGTGCTCACATACAAAGGAAGAGGGCTGTGCAATTCTTGAGGCTGTCAGATCGGGAGATATTGCGAAAAGCAGACACGAAAGCTTTATTCAGATGTACGACGTTCTGAAAAATAAAAAGGATTGGAAAAAATGAGAGGATTTATATATACGGGCGGGAATATTCTTGCCGAAAATATAACCGAGCATCCGAGAAAAGAGGACTTATGTATTGCGGCGGACAGCGGATATATAAATGCAAGAGCTCTCGGCGAGAGGATAGATATTCTTGTCGGAGACCTCGATTCGATAGGAAGTGTAAGCGTTCCCGATTCTATTGAGAGAGTGACGCTTCCTGCCGAGAAGGACGACACCGACACGCAGGCGGCTGTCGGAATTGCACTTGAGCGTGGTTGCGATGAAATTATAATTGTCGGAGGAGTCGGAACAAGACTTGACCATTCGATGTCAAACCTCGGTATCCTTGAGGCACTTCGTGAAAACCGAATTTGCGGGTATATTACAAACGGATATAACAGAATCCATTATATAGAGAATGACAGTATCCTTATAGCCAAGAGTGATTATAAATACCTCTCGGTTATAGCGGCTGATAAGACCTGCCGCGACGTTTCGATTGACGGATGCAAGTATTCTATGAAAAAGAAAAGGCTGCTTCGTGGAATGCAGTTTGCCGTCAGCAACGAGATTTGCGGAAACGTTGCTTTGGTGTCTGTCAGACGAGGGGCGCTTTATATAATCGAATCAAGAGATTAAAAAACAGGTGAGTCAAACGCTAAAGATGCATTTAACTCACCTGTTATTTTTGCCGTATGGCATTTTGACTTTTTATTTTTCAACCCTTCTGATAGCCGGAAGTCTTGAAACAAGAACGGCGCATATAACGGTGATAATAATTTCGGGAATCATATAAAGCCCGTTATAGAAAACCGAATATACTATTGCAAGACCTACCCCGCTGAACGATGCGAGTATGCTTTCCCCGATTTTGTAAAAGCCCTCTTGCGTGAAAAACCATTCTGCCCACGCACCGTAAAAAATAGCTCCCGATATGATATGTGCAAGATAGCGAAGAGTCAGGGCAAAAACTGTGCCAAGGCTAAGAGAGAGCGTTTTGCTTTTTACCTTGCTTCTGAAAATTCCGCCGAGGCCGAGTAAGGTATAGGCAATCAAATAATCGATAAGCAATATGAGAATGGCATATACAAGTCCCATATATTCGTCGCTTGCGGGGGTAAATAGGGCGATTATAGTTGAGGATTTTCCCATAACGAGATCAAGCATAATCTGAATTATCGAATAGGTAAATGCGGTGAAAAGTCCCCATTTCGTGCCGTACATATAGGCTACAATTACAATTGGAAGCATACTTGCGATAGTAAAGCCGCCGCCAAACGGAAGGCTTAAGAAGGGGATAAGCGCGCAAACGAGCGCAAGGACGGTTGAGAGCGACAGCATTACGGCGCTGAGTGTGATTTTTTTGGTGTTTGTTTTCATTTTTTTCTTCCTTTCTTTTTTTGAAGGATGAAAAAACAGCCACACGGAAACCGTGTAGCTGTTGAATACAAAAATACTCACTAACTCTACCTACGCCGGTATTATCCGTATCAGGTTAAAGGGTTCGGATCTCTCCGTCTCAGCCGAAATAGCACCCCCGGTGTGTGACTGCCGTCATCATTCAATTTTTTTACTGTCTTCTGACAGCGTGTGTATTATACCACTGTTTTTTCTCTTTGTCAATACCCTTTTTGATATTTTATATATTGCCGACACAAAAAGTATCCCGAGGATTGCCCCAAGGCTGTCCTTCAGCACGTCCACTGCCTGACATCCTCTGCCCGAGACGAAAAGCTGCAAGAATTCGTCAAGGACTCCGATAAGGATACATAAGGAGGCCGAGATTAAAGCGTATTTACGAGGCGGCCTTGCCTTAAGAAGAATAAATAAAAGAATGACTGTAGCCCCGAGCACCATAAATTCGGTAACGTGAGCCATAGATCTTATAGCGCTATTAAGCTTTTCTAAAACGGTTGCATCCTTCTCGATAGCCTCCTTTATAGGAGGAATGGCGTTTCCTATTTTTTCGGCAATACTCGTACTCATTCCGTCTGATTCCACGTCGGTTTGAAGAGAATTCCAAAAAATAAAGGTAAGGGTGGATAGAATGAGGAGAAGGTCGAGAGCTATAAGAATTTTGCGCGCAGTAGAGGTCTTTTCCATTATGATCTCCATTTGTCAATGATTTTATTTCAAAAATCGGTCAATACCGAGAAGCTTTCTGTATTTGAGAAAGTAGAGTCTGAAGAGCATAGTCAGAGCGTAATCGAAAATTATAAAGGTAAAATTGCCGACGGCAAAGAGGGAAATATAGTAGGATTTTGATATAACCGCACCGCCCGTAATAAGATAGGCGGAGAGATAGGCAGAGATGCCCATCGCCGCATTAAAGACGGCAAGCTTTATGATAATCTTTAGAAAACGGCTCATATTTGATGAATCAAGCTTGATTTTAAGAATAGGGTAGTATCCTGCGATAAGAGCGTAAATTATAGCGCCGAATTTTTGCGGAAGCAACAAAAGCGAAAGAGCAGAGGTTACAAGATAAACGAGATAAGGATACGCTCCCCCGATCTCAATAAGGGTTAGGGCAGAGAGAAGAGAAGCGATAGCTGCCATTGATAGGTCAAGCACCTCAATGATAGCACCCAAATAAAGAATTATAACTCCGAGCGACGCGAGAACGGCACAAAATGCAAGAGCCTTTGTTTTAGATATCTTTTTTTGCTTTTTGCCTGTGAGCGATTCAAAGGTTATTCTGCCGACGGGGGTGCTTTTTCCGTTATCCTGCCACATTTCTCCATCTCCTTTCCGTCGTCAATTATGTAATCTCGGGGCTGACTCCCTATTTGAAGTATAAAATAACCTAAAAAGCGCAACCGTTAACAGCAGCTGATAAGGTCGCCGCCCATACATTCGCAGCAACAATCGGCACAAAGAAGAGTCGTGCAAAGGTCGCAGTCGCAGCAGCCCGCATTAGTTCTGCCGCCCCTCTGATACGGGGAGCCGAAGGCACCGAACGAGCGCATTCTCATTCTCATTGTTCTGTATTCTGCGTTTGAGGGGTCCATCGAGCAGGCTGTGTCAAAATATCTCGTTGCGTCAATAGTGTTCCCCTTTTTCAGCTGAATACAGCCCATAAGGAAATTCCATTCAGCCGCGCGGTCGTTTACGTCCATACCGAGCAGAAGAGACTCTGCCTCGACGATATTTTCTGCGTTTATAAGACGTCTGATCTCGGCAAATTTCGGATTTCCCGAATACGAGCCGTTATATGCTCCGCCACCGTACGAGCCGCTGTAAGTGTTTGATGCGCCGCTCTCACGAAGCTTTTGAATTTGCTCGTATGCGGCATTTATTTCCTTCATTTTTTCCTCGGCAAGATCCGCAAGATCACTATCGCGGTATTTGTCGGGGTGGTATTTTCTTGCAAGATCGCGGTATGCTTTTTTTATCGTTTCGTCGCTGTCCTCGGGGGATACGCCGAGAACCTTATATGGATTTTCCATTTGCTGTTCACCTCGTTATACGTCCCTTGAGGACTCGTAGCCCTCAAGCTGTTTTTCGTTTTCGCCTTCACCGTAAAGAATTGAATACGCTCTTCTCGGCATTCCTTCAAAAATTATATTTTCAATAAGACCGCGAAGGTCTCGTCGGCCCTCAAAATCAACAAGATCAAGTGCGTTTGCCGCCCTCGTCGTGATTTTTGTGAGCGCCGCATAAAGATCCTCTTTCTTTTCGTCATCAAGCGGCTTTCCGTCAAATAGAAGAAGAAAAGAATTGTATTTACCGTCTCTTTTATCCTCCTCCATATCGTCAAGGGCATCAACGGTATATATCCATCTGCCGACAGAAAAGCCTATTTCGTAGAGAATTTTTCTCTGTACCCCATCAACCCCGTCTCCGTGTGCGAAAATCTCGCCCAGAATTTCGGCGAAAATATTTGCGGGAGTATCAACAGAGGGAAGGGCTGATTTTTCAATCTCCGAGAGTGCTAAAAGCTTCTCTTTAATCATTTTGTCAAGCTCGGGATATGCCGACTTGGCTTTTTTATATGAGCTTTTGAAATAAAGCCTTGCTATTTTTGCACGAAGCCTTTTCATTCCCGTCTCATCTGCAATATCGTCGGATATTTTTTCGTGGGCGAGAAGAACGCTTGATATCGCCGAATGAGAGAGCGCCGCATTATCCTTAATAATAAATCTCTTTTTGAAGGGGTGGACGGAGCAGCGTTTTTTTACAAATTCGGGACGGATGCCGAGTACTGCCAGCCGTACGAGAGCTAAAAGCGTAAAATCGTAGCTCAATAGCATTTTTGCACGTCTGCCGACGTTTTTGCCCATTGACACACAAAGACCGCAGTAAGCCGCCTTGTAATATTTTTCTTCGAGAATCTTTAGTTCCGGAAGAAAGGTTCTTACATAGCCTGTCATTCCTCGTCCTCCTTATTACAGTATAAACTAATTATAAACTATTTCTGCCGAAAAAACATCAATATTTTGTAAATTTTCGGCATTTTTTCAAAAAATAATCAAAAAAGCCATAAGCGGTTCTTTTTTTGCCGACTGCGTAATATGATATAGCGAACAATAACAGCACTACGGGAGGGAAAGCGTATGGCGGAAAATTCGATATATAACGACATAGCAAAAAGATGTAAGGGCGATATTTATATAGGTGTCGTTGGGCCTGTGAGAACGGGAAAATCCACCTTTATCAAGCATTTTATGGACTCGCTCGTTTTACCTAATATGGCAGACGAGCACGAGCGCGAGAGGGCAAGAGACGAGATGCCGCAGAGTGCCCAGGGGAAGACGGTTATGACCTGCGAGCCGAAATTCGTTCCCGACGAGGCGGTCGGTATCAGAATCGGGGACGGAGAGCTGAAAATCAAGATGATAGACTGCGTCGGATACATAGTTCCCGAGGCTATGGGGCACGTTGAGGAGGGAAAGCCGAGAATGGTGAACACACCTTGGTCGGCGGAGCCTCTCCCGTTTACCGAGGCTGCCGAAATCGGAACGAGAAAGGTAATTTGCGAGCATTCAACCATTGGTATGGTAGTCACGACGGACGGCACTATTGGTGAGATTGGACGCGAGAATTACGTTGAGGCGGAGGAGAGGGTAATCAGGGAGCTTCGTGAGCTTGGAAAGCCATTTGCTGTAATTCTCAATTCCGCGCATCCCGAGAGTGAGGAGGCGGCAAGGCTTGCCTATTCTCTTGAGGAAAAATATTCGGTTCCGGTTGCTCTTGTCAGCTGTCTTACTCTTGATTCGGCAGATATAAAGGGGATTTTGGAGCTGGTTTTACACGAGTTCCCGATAAAGCAGGTAAATATTTCTCTGCCGAGGTGGCTTAATTCTCTTGAGCCCGAGCACGAAATTAGGGCATCTATAATAGACGCGGTTACGAAATGTGCCGAGAGAGGCTCGAAAATGGGGGATATTCAGAGGGCGTATTCTGCGCTCTCGGAGTGTGAGTATATTGAGGGAAGCAGCGTTGAGGGGATAAATTACGGAACGGGAGAGGCAACTGTCGGCATCCGCGTTCCCGACGGACTTTATTATTCTGTTTTGAGCGAAATCACAGGCTTCGATATTTCGGACGAGGATGATCTGATAAGGCAGATGAAGCAGCTTTCACAGATGAAGGCCGAATATGATAAGATCGAGGAGGCACTTGCCTCTGTTAACGAAAAGGGATATGGAATAGTTATGCCGGGGATTGAGGACCTTCGTCTTGAGGAGCCTGAAATCGTAAAGCAGTCGGGCGGCTACGGGGTAAGACTGCGTGCGGCGGCACAGTCTATCCACATGATAAGGGCAAATATCGAAACCGAGATCAACCCCATCGTCGGAACAGAGCAGCAGTCAGAGGAGCTTATTCGTTATATGCTGAAGGAGTTTGAGGAGGATCCCCGTGCTATCTGGGAGTCGAATATGTTCGGGAAGAGTCTTTACGAGCTTGTAAACGAAGGGCTTCACACAAAGCTTGAGCACATGCCCGAGGATGCCCGACAAAAGCTCTCGGGTACTCTTGAGAGAATTATCAATGAGGGCAGCGGTGGACTTATCTGTATTATTCTGTAACGTAAAATAGTATTTTGGGGATGCTGACCTATGCAGCATCCCCTTTGCGTTATTTTTATAGCATAAATTTCTGTTTTCTGCATATTATTTATCAAAGACGTCGGAGGGGAACATTATTGATTGTAATGAAAAAACAAAGCGGCACCGAGCTTTGCGACACGCTCATAAGAGCGCTTCCGAGGGAGATAATATTTGAATACGAGAAGCTATCGACGTCTCTGCCCGGCGGCGAGGTTGAGGAGATTCGCTTTTCTCTCAATAAATATGCGGAGCTTGTGGCTTTTAGGGAAAGATACGCATTAGAATATATTACTGACGAGAGGGAGCTTTCCGAGATCGTTTACGCGCTATGCGAAAATTCGATTTATGCACACGCAGACACGATAAGAGAGGGGTATATAAGGCTTCGGGGCGGATATCGCGTCGGGGTTTGCGGAAGAGCCGTGACCGAGGACGGAAAAATAAAATCGGTGTACGGAATCACCTCGGTAAATATAAGAATTCCAAAAAGGAATCTGCCAAGCTTTCATCAGATATCGCAGAGACTGGAAAATCGAAAAAGCGCGCTTATCCTATCTCCGCCGGGAGTCGGAAAAACAACCGTTCTTCGCTCTGTGACGGCTGAGCTTTCAAGCAAGTACGGGCGTCGAATAGCTGTAGTTGACAGTCGGGGAGAGCTTTCCTTCGGGCTTTCGGGGAAGGATATGAGATGTGATATTTTAGAAGAATACCCAAGAGAAAAGGGGATCGAAATTGCCGTGAGAACGCTGAGCCCCGACCTTATCGTTTGCGACGAGATAGGTACACACGGGGATCTTCTTGCGATTTGCGATGCACGCTTATGCGGAGTTCCGATAATTGCAACCTCTCATGGCGAGAGCGTCGAGAGGGTTCTTATGAAAAAGGAGCTTTTGGAGCTTCATAGAAAATCGGTATTTGACTATTATATCCCTCTTTCGAGAAAAAAGGGAAGTGGCAAATGCGATTACGAAATTATAAAAAGAGAGGAAGTTTTGCTTGATTTATAGGATTTTAGGGTTTATACTACTCGTTCTGTCGGCTGTGTTTTTTGCTTTTATTATGTCAAACGGGGAGAAAAAGCGTATTATACAGCTTTCGGTGCTTTGCGAGGCTCTGAAGGAGATCACGAGAAAAATCGAGAGCTTCAATATGCCGGTTGAAGAAATAATGCTTGAATTTGACCCTCGATTATTTTTGGCCTTGGGATACAGAAAAAGCGATATGCCGAGGAGCTTTGAAGACTTGCTTTGTGAGTCCTCCTTGCTTTTGGGAAGACGGGAAAAGGAGCTTTTGTTTGCTTTCTCGGGTGGGCTTGGCAAGAAATATCGGGAGGAGCAGATTTCATTCTGCAACTACTATTACAAGGAGCTGTCTGATATTCATATTTCATCAAAAGAGGATTTTCCGAAAAAGCAAAAGCTCTATTACACTCTTTTTATTTGCGGTGCGCTTGCTTTGGTGATTCTTATGATATAGCAAAGGAAAGGAACAGGTATGGACGTAAGTCTTATTTTAAGAGTGGCGGGAATCGGAATACTTATCGGGTGTGCCACGCAGATTCTCAACAAAACCGGCAGGGACGAGCAGGCGATGCTTGTAACGATTACGGGAATTATTGTGGTTTTCGTTATGCTTATAGGTGAGCTTGGCACGCTTATCTCAACGGTGAAGGGCGTATTTGGACTATAATGAACGGTATTTTTTTGAAGGGCCTTGGGCTTTGCGTCGTTTGTCTTGTTATGCTTGCCGTTCAGAAAAGTCTGCGTGGGGAATTTGCATTTGCAATAAGAATCGGAAGCACTCTTTTGTTTTCCTCCCTTTGCATATCTATGAGTACTCCTATAATTAAGCTGATTTCGGAAAACGGTAGCCCTGAAACAAACAAATATTGCAGGATAATGCTAAAGGCACTCGGGGTCGTTTTTCTGACAGGGATATGCACCGATGCTTGTCACGCTTCCGGAGAGTCGGGGCTTGCCGACTATGCAGAGAATATAGGAAAGCTTCAGATCCTCTTGATGTCTACACCTGTTTTTGAGGAGATTTTACAATGCGTTTGGGAAATGCTTTCTTTTTGAGGTGGGTAATAGCGCTACTCCTTGCTCCGCTTATGTCAGTCACGCTGTCCTTTAGCGCCGCCGCTTATGATTCGGTTGACTATTATTCGGAATATTCGGATTTTCTGCAAGGCGTTCCCGACGAGATAGCAAAGGCTCTTCCCGAGGAGATATATTCGGACAGCACGGACGAGCAACTGTATGCCGTTCGGGAGATGACGAGCTTCGGCTACGTAGAGGAATATATCTCGGAGCTTTTGATGGGAGATATCAAAGGTGCCGTCGGGATGTTTTTTTCGATTTGTGCGCTGCTCGTTTTATCGTCAGCCGTCTCTGCCATAAGAAAAAGCATCGGGGGAGAGGGACTTGCAAAAAGCTTTGATATCTGCGCTCTCTCACTTAATATCGCACTGATTCTTTCCTTTCAGATGAGCGTGATAAAGGCGGTTTCCGGCTTTCTTTCTCGCCTGACTCTTCTCACTAACGGAATGATTCCTCTGATATCTCTTCTTTACGTAAGCGGAGGAAACGTCGCTGAGGGGAGCGCGGGAGTGGGAGCGCTCAGCCTCTTTATAAGCTTTTGCGAAAACGTCTGCGGGAAAACACTCCTGCCCGTCGTTGCGATATGTATATCCTTTGCGGTTATATCGGCTTTCTCACCGCAGATAAATATGTGCGGACTCGCAAACACGGTAAAAAAGAGCTATACCTTTATTTTAGGGCTTCTTATGTCTGTTATGGCCTTGATTATGAATCTGCAAACAGTTCTTTCTTCAAAGGCGGACAGCCTTTCGCACCGTGCGGCAAAATATGCGGTAAGCTCGTTTATACCCGTTCTCGGAGGTGCTGTCGGAGATTCCTTGCGAACTGTTGCGGCAGGGGTGGAATACATACGCGGTATGACGGGAACTCTTGCTATAATTATCATAATTTTACTCCTTTTGCCGACTGTAATAAAGCTACTTTTGGCAAAGACCTCGATAAATCTTTGCGTGTTTTTTGCGGGACTTCTGGGGCTTGATTCGGAGATGCGGCTCTTAGGGGAGGTTTCGGGAGTGTACGGATATATGCTTGCGATCTGCTCGATCTGCTCTGTGTTTTTTATCTATGCCTTGACGCTTTTCGTAAGATGCTCGGCACAGATGGGGTGAAGCTATGAGAGAATATATTTTTTCCCTTGTGACAGTCTCGCTTTGCGCTTCCTTTGTTATTTTGATGTCAAGAGGAGGAAAGGGTGGAGGTGTGTCGGGTAGCGTCAGGCTTCTTGCCTCACTTTGCGTCATAGTGCTTCTGATATCCCCGATAAAGGATGCTGCGGAGAAGGCGGTAAGATCGGATTTTTTCGATTTTGACGTTTATGAGGACGATGCGTCGCTTGAGAGCTTTCTTCCTGTTTTTTATAAGATAACCGACGGCGAGGTTTTGGAAAATCTTTATTCCTTTGCAGAGGAAAAATTAGAGATTGACAAGGAGAATATTGATTTTTCGGTGGAATACCTCTACACCGACGAGGGGTTTCCGAGCGGAATAAAGAAGATAACGGTTTTTCTTGGCGGTGCGGGACTTTTGAAGAATCCGAGGACAGTTGAGAGAATGTTTTCCGAATATTATGAATGTGAATGTTACGTTGTTTAGGCGGTGATTTTTATTTTTGAGAAATTGAAAAACGCATCAAAGGGCAATTTAATCCTTCCTCTTTTGTTGCTTGCCCTTGCCCTTTTACTCATTTTCCTCGGCGGCGGAGAGGAGAAGGCGGATTCTTCATCTGTTGTGGGTGAGGCGGAGAAAATCGAGGAGCTGCTCTCACACTGTCGCGGAGTGGGAGAGGTTAAGGTTGCCGTCAGCTATGATTATTACGTTGAGGCAGGGGCTCTCTTTTCAGACGAAGAAAAAAGGATACCGAAAATCTCGGGAATCGGGGTCGTTTGTGAGGGGGGCGGCGACTCGGAGGTGGCCTTGAATATAACGAGGCTTCTTTCCTCGGCATACGGTCTGCCGAGCCATAAAATTTCTGTGGTATCGGCAAAATAAAGCCGAAGAACTGTCATAAAAGCCGAAAAGAAGCCATATGCTTTACTGAATAAAAAGAAAAAACAAGGGGGACTACTTATGAAGCCTAAAGAATTATTTGAAAAAACGAAAAAATCTCTGCTCAAGGTTGGGAAACGGAATTTAATTATCGGGTGCTCTGTTTTAGTTATCGGTCTTGCAATAGCGCTTAACTTTTTGTTCCTTAATGATACCGAGGTGACGACGGGATACGATTATTCGGCAAGCTCGGGAATGACCTCAAGCGAGGACGCGTTGAGCGTTTCCGAAAATGATGATACAAACGATTATTTCGCCGTTTCACAGCTTAACAGACAAAGAGCAAGAGACGAGGCTATGGAGGTTTTGCAGTGCGTTGCGGACAATGACACCGCCGACGAGGAGGCAAAAGCGAAGGCTCTTGACGAGATCTCGCAGATCGCAAGGGATATGGAGAACGAATCAAACATCGAGACACTTGTTGTGTCGAAGGGCTTTGAGCAGTGCGTGGCGGTAGTTTCGGGTGGAACGGCGAGCGTCATCGTTAAGGCCGACGAACTTGTTGATTCTCAAATCTCGCAAATAAACGAGATAGTTTTCACGCAAACGGGAATTGAGCCACAAAACATCAAGATTATTCAGAAATGATAGATACCCCCGTTCTGCGGGGGTGTTTATTTTTCTATATGGTCACAAAAAATCAGCAGTAAATTTTTAACGTGTGATTTTTTGCCGAAAAAACTCTTTACAATCATTCGTAAATGTGTTAAAATAATGGCATATATAAAATGCAAGAGGAAACGAAAATGTCAAACATCAATGAAACAATCAAAAGACTTATCAATTATGCCAAAAGAAACGAGCTGATAGTAAAGGAGGATATTCCTTACACTATAAACAGAATTTTGGAGGCCTTGTTGCTTGACGATTTTGCAGATACGGGTGATTTTTTCGACGTGAAGGCAAAATATTCGGATGAGGACGAGGAGCTTCTCGATATTCTCACAAGCGTTTGCGATTATGCTTATGAAAACAAGCTGATCGACGGAAATTCGGCCGACTACCGCGACCTTTTCGACACGAAAATTATGGGTATTTTAACGCCCCGTCCGAGCGAGGTGATTGCAAAATTCAATTCTCTTTATGAAAAATCACCCGAGGCGGCAACAGATTATTTTTATAAAATCAGCCGTGCCTCCGATTATATAAGAGCATACCGCGTAAAGAAGGATCTGCGCTGGACAGTCCCCTCGGAATTTGGAGAGATAGACATCTCAATCAACCTCTCAAAGCCTGAAAAGGACCCCCGCGCGATTGCTGCCGCAAAGCTTTTACCGCAGGCGGGATATCCCAAATGTCTGCTTTGCCGTGAAAACGAGGGCTATGCGGGACGACTCAATCACCCCGCAAGACAGAATTTGAGACTGATTCCTCTCGAAATCGACGGCTGTAATTGGTATTTGCAGTATTCACCCTACGTTTACTATAACGAGCATTGTATAGCGCTTAACAGAGAGCATATTCCGATGGTGATCAACCGCTCAAGCTTTGCAAAGCTTCTTGATTTCGTTGATTATCTGCCTCATTATTTTATCGGCTCAAATGCAGATCTGCCGATTGTCGGCGGCTCGATTTTGAGTCACGACCATATGCAGGGCGGAAGATATACATTTGCTATGGAGCGCGCCGAGATAGAGCAGAAGGTGGAGTTTGACGGATACGATGACGTTGAAGCAGGCCTTGTTAAGTGGCCGATGTCCGTTATTCGTCTGATTGGTGTCGATAAGGGTAGATTAGTTGACCTGGCAGACAAAATTCTCAACAAATGGAGAGGATACACCGACGAGGCGGCATTCGTTTTTGCCGAAACTGACGGTGAGCCTCACAACACGATAACACCTATCGCAAGAAAGAAGAACGGCAAATTCGAGCTTGACCTTGTCCTACGAAACAACATAACTACAGACGAGCATCCTATGGGGCTTTTCCATCCACACAGCGAGCTTCATAATATCAAAAAGGAAAATATCGGACTTATTGAGGTTATGGGTCTGGCAGTCCTTCCTTCACGCTTGAAGTCTGAGATGCAGCAGATAAAGGAGCTTATTCTTGAAGGAAAGAGCCTTGTCGGAACGCCTGTTGAAATTCATAAGGATTGGCTTGCGTCCTTTGCCGCAGACTATAGCTTTACAGAGGAAAACACAGACGATATTCTTCGTCTTGAGATCGGAAAAACCTTTGTTCGCGTGCTTCTTGACGCAGGAGTGTATAAGAGAACGAAGACGGGCAGAGAGGCATTTTTGAGATTTACCTCTTACGTAAATAAGTAAGATAGCTTCGAGAGGTCACTCTCCTGTGTGACGGATATGTGAAAAAATACAAAAAAGTCAGAGAGAATTGCTCGAAAAAACGACTTTTTATGTCAAACATAAACAAAAAAAGATTTTTTTATTGGTCAATCTTGACAATTAAGTGAAAAAGATATATAATAATTGTGTCGAAAAAATATCGATAAAAACAATCTTTTTGGAGGTTCATTATGAACAACGGTTACAATAATTTCCAGCAGCAGCCGCCCCAGTGGCAGCCCCCTCATGCACCTATGAATGATGGAAAGGGTCTTTCTGTTACAGCCCTCGTTATGGGTATTCTCGGTATCATCGGCGGATTTATTCCGGTTGTATGCTATTTCACAACACTTTGTGCGATTCTCGGCTTGATTTTCGGTGTTATCGGCCGCAAGAAGTCAAAGCTTATTTACGGTAAGGCTTCAGGTATTGCAACAGCAGGTCTCGTTCTTGGTATCATCGGTGTTGCTTTTGCCGTTATCGGTCTTATCTGCTCGGTTATTTGCGCAGCGGCTATTTGCTCAGCAGCAAATGAAGCCGGAGAGCTTGCTAATATGATGGGTAACTCATACTACTGGTAATAATTGATTTTAATTTGAATATGGGTTGTTGCTTATGCAATGACCCATATTTTTAGGAGAAAAATATGTTTCCTTATATAGAAATTTTCGGAAAGCAGATAACCCTATATGCAATTTGCTCTATTATCGGGATGCTCGTTGCGGGAGCTTTGATGTGTAAAATGACGGACAAGCTTGGCGAGGATGACAATAATTCTATCATTATCCTTCTCATCTCGGCTGTCGGGGTTCTTCTTGGAGGTCATTTGCTTTACGGATTAACTAATTATAAATATTTCTATCTTTTCTCAAGGGTCACAAGTATAAAGAGCTTTATTTCGCTTGTTTCGGTTATTTTCGGAGGCTCTGTTTTTTACGGCGGACTTCTTATGGGAATATTATTTGGCTTCGTTACGGTTAAGATTATGAAGCTGCCTATAAGTATTTATTCCGACCTTGCGGCCTTTACGATTCCGCTTTTTCACGTCTTTGCAAGAGTTGGCTGCTTCCTTAGCGGCTGCTGCTACGGAGTTGAGAGTAAATTCGGCTTTACCGCTCACGGAAACACTCTCGTTCCCGAGCTTAACGACGTCACAAGATTCCCGGTTCAGCTACTTGAGGCTTTCTTGAATTTAGCTCTTTTTGCCCTGATTTTTTATTTCTTCAAAAAAGGAAAATTCAAGGGAAGGCTTTTGGTGATTTATCTCTTTGCTTATTCTGTTATTCGTTTCTTTGACGAGTTCCTTCGTGGCGACGAGATAAGAGGCTTTGTTCTCGGACTCTCGACCTCGCAATTTATAAGCGTCATTATTTTTGTTGTAACGACTCTTATCTTGATTTTTTGCAGAAAAAGTAAGGGCGAAGAGAATAAAATATAACAAAAAATGGGTTGTCAGATAAGGCAATCCATTTTTCTTTTTCAAAATGCAAGCGGAAAAAATTTTCCTATTGACAAACGGCGAAAACTGTGATAAAATTTTTATAAAGGCGATGACGAAAGAGGGCAGAGCATAAAATCCTACAGAGAGCTGCAGTTTGCTGAGATGTGGCGGAGGGAGTGCTTGTGCTTATGGCTTTTCGAGCCGGGCGGTGAAATTTTTAGCCGTCCCCGCGAGCACGGCGTAACGGTGCAGGGCTTAATGGAGCCTATAAGTGATTTGAGTGGTATAGCGGATTTTTGATTCGTCTCAAAGGCTTGAGATGGGTCATTTTTGTTTATATTTCACTTTAACCTATTTGAAATTTACGAAAGAAAGGCACGGTACAGATAATGAAACAATCAAGAAATACAATTTGCGTTCAGGGCGGATATACTCCCGGCAACGGTGAGCCCCGTCAGATTCCGATTATTCAAAGCACAACCTTCAAATATGAAACAAGCGAGGATATGGGCAAGCTTTTTGACCTTGAGGCATCGGGATATTTCTATTCCCGCTTGCAGAATCCGACCTGTGACACGGTTGCGTCAAAAATAGCGCTCCTTGAGGGCGGTGTGGCTTCAATGCTCACCTCGTCGGGTCAGGCGGCGAATTTTTACGCAGTGTTCAATATTGCAAACTGCGGCGACCACGTTGTATGTTCCTCTGCAATTTACGGCGGAACCTACAATCTTTTTGCCGTTACGATGAAAAAGATGGGTGTTGAATTTACATTTGTAACTCCCAACTGCTCGGATGAGGAGCTGGAATCGGCTTTTCGTCCTAACACGAAGGCAGTTTTCGGTGAGACGATTTCAAATCCTTCTCTTGAGATTCTCGACATAGAAAGATTTGCAAACGCGGCACACAGCCACGGTGTTCCGCTTATTATAGACAACACGTTTGCAACGCCTATTTTCTGCCGTCCGATTGAATTCGGTGCGGATATCGTAACACATTCAACGACGAAATATATGGACGGTCACGCATCAACCGTTGGCGGCTGTATCGTTGACGCAGGCAAGTTCGATTGGCTGGCACACGCCGAAAAATTCCCCGGACT
>JAZRJC010000024.1:0-10047 GCA_045645605.1 Eubacteriales bacterium
GGTTACGATAGTACCAACGCCGATTTTACTTTGAATAGAAATGCTTCCGCCGTGCGCTTCAACCAGCTCCTTAGCGATAGCGAGACCGAGTCCGGTGCCGCCCGTATCAGAGGTGCGTGCCTTTTCAACGCGGTAAAAGCGTTCGAAAATTCTTGAGAGGTCACTTTCGGGAATGCCTATACCATCGTCGATGATTTTTATTGAGATGTTATCGGCATCGAGCTTTACGGCATTAACGATGACGGTACCACCGTCGGGGGTGTATTTTATTGCGTTTGAGATTATGTTGATAATAACCTGCTCGATTCTCTCCTTGTCTGCCGTTATCGTCTTTATTTCCTCGTCGCCCTTGAAAATCAACTGATGGTTATGAGAGGTGGCATCTACGTTCATAACGTCGCAGATATTCTGAAGAGAAGCGCATATGTCATATTCGGATATTTCCCATTTAGTTCGTTTGTCGTCGAGTCTTGAGAGGGTGAGAAGATCGCGGACGATACCCGTCATACGGTTGCTTTCGCTGACAGACATTTCAAGGAATTTGTTTTTGATTTCGTCCGGAAGCTCGGGATGCTCGAGAATGGTTTCACAAGCTCCCTTGATTGCAGTAAGGGGGGTTCTAAGCTCGTGCGATACGTTTGCAACGAACTCGCGTCTTGATTTTTCAAGCTCGTATCTTGAGGAAACGTCGTGAATAACGGTGATGATACCGTCCTTCATATCTCCGCTGTAGCGGTATCTTATTCCGCCGAAGTTGACCTCAAGAACTCTACCACCGAAAATAACCTCGTCAAATATAACGTTGCTTTCATCAACGTTCTTTACAGAGGAATCCTCCTCGTTTTGATTGTTAATATCAAAAATGCTGAGCAATTTTGTAAGATTAAAGCTTTCGGTGTATGCGTCTCCGAGAATTTCAACAGCAAATGGGTTAATGTTGAGAAGCTTTCCTTCATCTGAAAAGGTAATTACACCTGCCTGAAGATGCGAGAAAACGGTTTCAAGCTTCTGTCTTTCTCCCGAAACCTCGTCGATAGTTGTTTTCAGCATTTTTTTCATGTGATTAAAGGTATTTGTAAGAACACCAATCTCGTCCTTTGAATGAACCTCAATTCTGCTTGAAAAGTCTCCCGACGCAACCTTCTTTGCCGCCTTTGTCAGATTCTGAATTGGTGCCGTGATTGCCTTTGAGAGAAAAAACGCCATAATTATTGCGATAACTAAGCCGATAAACAGAGATTGCAGGATAATGGTAAAGAGCATCCAGCCGAGGTTCTGCATATCCTCTTGAGTATCCTTTACGTAAATTATCGTCTCTCTATCTCCGTTTTTCAGGCTTATTGCGTAATCGGAATAGGAGGAGCTGTTTTTTTCTCCAGAGTGCTTTCCCTGCATAGCGGAGAGAATATTTGGAGTTATCTCAACCGATTTGCCTGATTTTGAATCCGAGCTGTCAAGGACAGCACCGTCGGCGGAAAGAATGTAATAATTTCTGTAATTATCGATACCGAGAGAGCTGCTGTAGCTTAAGAGAGTCTCCTTTTGCCTTGTGAGGTAGTCGTCGGACAAAAGTGCGTCGGTCAGCTTGTTGTAAAGGTCTGTGTTCTCGCCGATAGCACCCTCTATTTGATTAATGAAGTCGTTTGAATAATAGCTATACATATTGTTAAGCAAAACGACACCGACAACACTCATAACCGTAATAATAAATACAACGAGTATCAATACGATTTTTGGATACAAGCTTTTATACATAATAAAGAATGACCTTTCAATCTAATCATAAATTCTGTTATGTGTGAGGTTAATCAAGATAGTAACCGATACCTCTTTTTGTTAGAAGATATTCAGGCTCGGAGGGGTCCTTTTCGATTTTTGCACGCAGTCTTGAAACTGTTACGTCAACTGCGCGGATATCTCCGAGGAAGCCCTCGTATCCCCAAACCGATTCCATAAGCTGCTCGCGGGTGAAGGGCTTTCCTTTGTTTTTGGCAAGATAGAGGATCAGATCGTATTCCTGCTTTGAGAGGGAGATTTCCTCGCCTCTTATAGAAACGCTGTATTTTTCGGTGTCGATTTGCAGATCGCGCACGGTAATTGTGGTTGCCTCATCGCTTGGTGTGACACCAACGACGCTTTCCTTTGGGCTTCGGCGTATATTTGCCTTTATTCTTGAGAGCAATTCCCCGAGAGCAAATGGCTTTGTGACGTAATCGTCGGCACCGATATCAAGACCCAAAATTTTATCCTTTTCCTCTTCTCTTGCCGTAACCATAATGATAGGTGTGTTCAGCTTTTTTCGTACGTTTGCGCACACCTCAAAGCCATTCATTTTAGGAAGCATAAGGTCGAGAAGAATAAGGTCGAATTTGTTTGTGAGTGCTTTTTGAAGACCGTCCTCTCCGTCAGAGGCTATTTCGTATTCATATCCTGCAAGCATAAGATTTACCGCAAGAAGCTGAGCGATGTTGTTTTCGTCCTCAACTATCAGTATTTTCTTTTTTTCATTCATTGTCTTTTCCTCTTTTTGGAATTATTTGCCTGTGTATGGATTGATTTCGCATATACGAAGCTTTTTCTTCGTTGAATAGTCAACGGCGGACCTTAGATAGTCGATTTCATTCTCGCTTACCGAATCAATAAGATAGACGCTGCCTTTTTTTACAGCCGACCCAGTTGAGATACTTGATGAAATATCTGTAAGATTATTTACGGCTATATATCCGTTGTTTGACATTTTTTTGCTTATGCTTTCTGCATAAATGAGGTTTGTTTTCTTGAAGAACAGCTGGTATAAAATTTTATTACAGTATTCAGCCTGCTCCTCGAGGCTTTTGCTTGACGCTTCGGTTTTTTTGAGAATAAACGAGTGACCGCTGGCGTTGAGCTCATAAAGGTAGGTGGAATAAAGACTGTTTTTCAAAAAAACCTCATCAATAACGAAGCTTGCCTTTATCCCGAGCTCTTTGGAGAGGTCGGAAATTTGCCGGATTCCGTTATGATTGATAAGAGTCAAATCAAAAACGAAGCTTATTGCTTTATCGTAATCGAGAGGATTCGTGTTTTTTATAAGCGGTGTGTTTACAATAGTGGCCTCGGAGATTACGTTGTTTTTAATCAGAACGTCAAAGGAAAGGGCAGTGTCACTGCTTATTATTCTTGTAACGGTTTTTCCACCATACTCGGATACGTCGAACAAAAGCCCCAACGATTTGCAGATTATACTTGCATCAAAATAGTATTCGCTCTTAACAAAGTCGGTTTTGATTTCAGCATTATTTCCCTCTGAATTATAGTAGGTGCTGCTGCCCAAATTTATGGATATATATCTGCCGTCATCTCTTTCGAATATATAGCAGTCGGCATCCTTGTCGTCCTTTGAAGATATTCCCTCAACCTCGGAGAAGGCTGCGGCAGGCAGCAAAATCACGTCTTCATTTTCCAAGACCGAATAAAGCCTGTGCTTTGAAAAAACATTGTCGTTTATATAAATAGTGGAAAATACTGCGGTTTCATTTTCACTTGCGTTAGCTACGGGGACAGAGGTGAACAGGATCATAAGCGACAAAATAAAAACAAGATGCTTTGCGATATATGATTTTGATTTATCCATATTTACTCCTCTTTGATGCTTCTGTGAAGCCCTGCGGCAAGTCTTACGACAAGCCCGTAGCTGACAGAGCCCTCGGTTCCGTTTAATTTAAGGAAGGTGTCGTTTATAGCTTCGCTGACGCTGCCTGCGGCAGAGCCTTCGTATTTTTTGAAGAAGATGTTGTATGCTTTCATCTCTCCCGCAACGTTTTTGTCAACGTAGGACAGAGCAAGGGTGTATTTTTGAGGGTTCGCTCTATATAGCGCGTCAAGGACGTATTCAAGCATATTCAGATATGCGGAATATCTGAGATAAAAATCCTCGCTCCCCCGAAGAACGTCAAAGGAAACGAAATTCGCCTCGTCCTCGGGTGCTATTCCTCTCTGATGCGCAAATTCGTGTGCGGCGGTGAAGGGAATGGTATAGGGTGGGAAGGCTGTGTTTACGTTGGCCTCGCCCGTAAAAAAGGTGTAAACTCCCGAAATATGCGTATAAGCCATAGCCTCACTTAACATAATGGGCTTTATGCGGCTGTCAAGCCTTGAGAGGTAATTGTTACTCTCGGTATATTTATTATAAGCGTCAATGATATTTTCGCTCATTTTATCGTATCCGTAAGGTATAACGGAAAATCCGCTTTTGTCATAACGGACGTCTCCTGCCGCCTTGTTTGCTTCTTCTGCTAACCAGATGGCGGTCGATAAAAGCTCGTCGGCTGTAATATTTTCTGTATCCAAATTCAATTTTTTCTCAAGCGGAGTTGTTCCGTACCCAACGCCGTATGCCCAAAAGAAAAGAATGTAGAAGCAGCAGACGAAGGATAAAATCTCAAGGCAGTAGATGCCGACGGCTTTGTATGAGGAGGATCTGTTTTTTATTGCATACCTTAGTACACAGAGAAATATAACGGGGATAAGGATAAATAAGACCTCTGCTAAGGAAAAGGGAAGCCAACTTGTGATTTTTGCAAGAATAAATCGTACGATCGAGCTTATATTGGCGTTGAAGAAGTCTGAAAAAGCCATAGAGGTTGATGAAATAAAATGCAGAATAGCGGTGAGGGCAGTCAGTATAAAAACGACTATTGTGAAGCGTGGTATCCTTTCACTTCTTTGAGGCCTTGATTTTATATTTTCATCCATATCACTAATAGCTCCTTCGGGTATATTTTTCGATATTTACACACCCTAGCCCGAATTTTGCTATGCACTCTGACATATCCTTCGGCGGAGGGGTATAAAATTCCATCTGTTTGTCAGTTGTCGGGTGCTTAAAGGAAAGATAAGCGGCGTGTAATGCGTGTCTGTCTATGAATTCGGACGGCTCACCGTATAATTCGTCGCCGAGAATTGGACAGCCGATATGTGAAAAATGAACTCTCAGCTGGTGCGTTCTTCCGGTTCTTGGGGTAGCACACACAAGCGAAACGTTGTTTTTGAAATCAATAACGCTATATTCGGTTAAGGCGTATGAGGAATCGTCGCAGACCTCGCAGACCTCGCGGAAAATAATGCTCTCGGTTTGCCGTCTTATATGCGTTTCGATGCAGCCCTCGTCCTCTTGAGGCCTTTCGCAAAGGAGAGCCAAATATTTTTTTCTGATGTCGCCGTTCTTCATTTGGGTCTGCAGACGCATAGCGGAAATTTTGTTTTTGGCAATAAGAACAAGTCCGCTTGTATTTCTGTCGAGACGGTTAATCGAACGAAAAACGAAGGGGGTGCCTCTGCTTTTTTTTACGTGAAAGGAAACTCCGTTTGCAAGGGTGTCCTGGAAATGCCCGTGAGAGGGGTGGGTCGGCATATTGCTGTCCTTGTTTACAAGTATAATATCCTCGTCCTCGTAAACTATATCAAGCGGCATTTCAACAGGTATCAGCTTTTCATTCGTGCAGACGTCATCTGCATTTATCGTTAAAATATCATTTTCCTTTAGGACGTATCTGACAGTTACGTGATTATTATTGACAAGAATCCCGTCTTCACGCTTTTTTATGGAAATTAAAGTTTTTGATGAGATTTTAAGGATGTTTTTTATAACGAACAGGACGGGCTTTCCTGCGGTTTTTGAATCGACGGTGTAAATCACAAGGGATATGCTCCTCGTCTTAAATATTAATAGTATAATTATAACATAATATTTTATGTTTTGCAATTGGTACGCAATTAATATTTTCTACAATTATGTCGATTTGACGTATTGCACAAAATGACGTTCGCAAAAATGTGCATTCTGACAAATAAAAATAAAATCGTTGAAATTGGTTGAAAAAGAATTGAGAAAAGTGTATCATATTAGTGACATCTTGAACGCTAAAATGTATATATATGCAAAAAGGAGAGACTTATGAAATTAAGCGTATTGGCTAATCTTTACGGAGAAAAATCACTTGACGAGGCTCTTGAAATTATTTCGGGGCTCGGAGTTCATACGATTGAGATCGGTGCGGGAGGATATCCGGGAAAGGCTCATTGTAATCCTGCGGAGCTTCTTGCTGACTCGAAAAAATTCGACAAATTTGTTGCAACCTTTAAGAAGTATGACGTTGAAATTTGCGCACTTGCCTGCCATGGCAACCCTCTTCATCCAAATAAGGGAATTGCAAAAATATATGATGAGGATTTTCGTGCTGCTATCCTTCTTGCCGAGAAGCTTGGGGTTGATACGATTGTTGGTTTTTCAGGCTGTCCCGGCGACTCGGAGGATTCAAAATATCCAAACTGGGTAACTTGCCCCTGGCCCGAGGATTTTCTCACTATTCTTGATTGGCAGTGGAATGAAAAGCTTATTCCTTATTGGTGTGAGATGGGTGAGTTTGCCCGCTCGCATAAGGTTTCTCATATAGCCTTTGAAATGCACCCGGGATTCTGTGTTTATAACCCCGAAACGCTTCTGAAATTAAGGGCTGCGGTCGGTGACGTTATAGGTGCAAACCTCGATCCGTCCCACCTTATCTGGCAGGGAATAGACCCCGTTGCGGCTATCAGGGAGCTTCGCGGTGCGATTTATCACGTTCACGCAAAGGACACGAAGATTGATAAGTACAATACGGCAAAGAATGGCGTTCTCGATACGAAGCATTATGGTGATGAAATCAACCGTTCCTGGATCTTCCGCACGGTCGGATACGGTAACGGTGAGGCTTATTGGAGAGATTTTGTGAGCAATCTCCGTCTTTGCGGATACGACAGAGTTTTGAGCATTGAGCATGAGGATAGCCTTATGACTATTGATGAGGGCCTTGCGAAGGCTGTTAAATTCCTTAATGACATCATCATACGCGAAGAAAAGCCGACGACGATGAGTTGGGCTTGACGTTGCCTCGAAGCTGATTTTGAAATGCGGTTGCAAAACCGGATTTGAAGAAAAAATATCTTGTTTTTATAAAAGCCGTCCGGAGAATACCCCGGATGGCTTTCTATTTACACTTTATGCATAAAAATAAGAAAAACAGGTATAAAAATACATTCATCGATAAAAAGAGCCTCTCTGTTTCTGTTTTGAACGAAAGGCTTGGGGCGGAATACCTGATCTTTTTTATGCTGTTATGATATTATATTGTGTCAGTAAAATTTCCGAAAACTAAAAAAAGAGTGTCTTCCTATTGACAAGAGCTGTTTTAGGTATTATAATAAAAGGAGATTTTAATAATAATGTAAATATTTTTACATAAAGAGAAAATTTTCGCCCTTATTCTACAAAAAATAAGCTCATATATCTTGAGCTTGAAACGGAGTAAATATGAAAGTACCATTTTCACCGCCGGATATAACAGAACTTGAAATAAACGAGGTTGCCGAGGCGCTTCGCTCCGGATGGATTACAACGGGTCCCAGAACTAAAGAGCTTGAAAGAAAAATCGCAGAATGGATCGGCATAAAAAAATGTGTGTGCCTGAATTCACAGACGGCTTGTGCCGAGATGGCTCTTCGCGTTATGGGAATCGGAGAGGGTGACGAGGTCATCACGTCGGCTTATACATATACGGCGTCGGCGTCTGTTATTTGTCACGTTGGAGCAAAGCTTGTTCTGGTTGACACGCAGAAGGATAGCTACGAAATGGATTACGACGCTCTTGAGGCGGCGATTACAGAAAGAACAAAGGCGGTTATTCCCGTCGATCTTGGCGGTGTTCCTTGCGATTATGAGAAGATTTTTGATATAGTTAACAGAAAAAAGGACTTGTTTAAGCCTACAAACGATATTCAGAGAGCGATAGGCAGAGTTGCTGTTATGGCGGACACTGCTCATTCCTTCGGTGCAAAGTTTGGCGATAGAATGATAGGCTCTGTGGCAGATTTCTCAAGCTTCAGCTTTCACGCGGTTAAAAACTTCACGACCGCTGAGGGCGGTGCGCTCACATGGAGAGACATAGACGGAATATCAAACGAGGATATCTATAAGGAGCTTCAGCTGCTCAGTCTGCACGGTCAGTCGAAGGACGCTCTTGCAAAAACCAAGCTTGGTGCGTGGGAATACGATATCGTCGGAACTTACTATAAATGCAACATGACCGATATTGCGGCGGCAATCGGTCTTGTTCAATTCGACCGCTACCCCGAAATGCTTAAGAAGAGAAGGGCGATAATTGAAAAATATGACGCCGCTTTGAAGCCGCTCGGTATTGACGTTCTTCCGCATTACAGCGACAACTGGACGTCGTCGGGACACCTTTATTTAACGAGAGTTCCCGAAATTTCAGAGGAGCAGAGAAGTGAGATTATTATGAAAATGGCAGAGGCGGAGATTGCCTGCAACGTTCATTATAAGCCGCTTCCTATGCATACGGCATATAAAAAGCTGGGCTTTGATATTAAGAACTTCCCGAATTCCTATGCTCACTTTGCAAATGAGATATCTCTCCCGCTTCACACTTGTCTGACAGAGGAAATGACGGACTACATAATTAAAAATTACGTTCGCATAGTAAAGGAGTATCTCGCATGATGCTCAAAAAATGGGAACAGCTCCCTCTCGAAATGCAGAATGAGGCGGTGCGGAAATATTACGATATTCTCAAGAAGAAAAAGGGTAGTATGTTCATCAAAAGAATGTTTGACGTGCTCGTTTCTTTGATAATGCTTATTGTACTCTCTCCCGTATTTTTGATTTTAGCAATAGCGATCAAAATTGACAGCCGAGGCCCCGTTTTTTACAGACAGGTGAGAATAACGCAGTATAATGAGCGATTCAGAATATTCAAGTTTCGTTCTATGGTTCAGAATGCAGACCGCGGCTCGCAGGTTACAGTCAGCGGAGACGCAAGAATTACTCGCGTTGGCAAAATCGTGAGAAAATGCAGACTTGACGAGGTAAGTCAGCTGATTGACGTGCTTCGAGGAAAGATGACCTTTGTAGGGACACGCCCCGAGGTGCCGAAATACACCGAGAAATATACTCCCGAGATGATGGCGACCCTGCTTCTTCCTGCAGGGGTAACGAGTAGGGCAAGTATTTACTATAAGGATGAAGCGGATTTGCTTGACGCGGCACAGGATACGGATAAGACTTACATAGAGCAGGTTCTTCCGGGTAAGATGTACTATAACATAAGGGAGATTGAAAACTTCAGCTTTTGGAGAGATATAGGCACTATGTTTATGACCGTGTTTGCGGTGTTGGGTAAGGAATATAAAGGAGATTACGAAGAACCGACAAAAAAGAAGGAGGGAGTTGAAGTATGACGGATGAAATTATAGTTTCTGTGGTTATGCCTCTTTACAACGAAGAAAAATATATTGGAAAGTGTATTGACTCTCTGTTGTTACAGGATTATCCGACAGAAAAGATGGAATGGATTTTTGTTGACGGTTGTTCGAAGGATAGAACTGTTGAGATTTTGGAAGAATACCGAAAACAATATCCCGAACTCATTAAGGTGTTCAATAATCCTCAAAAGATAGTGCCGTACGCTATGAATATCGGTATAGAGGCTTCTTGCGGGAAATACATTGTTCGTCTTGATGCCCACGCCGATTACGCAACGGATTATATTTCAAAGTGTATTTACTATTTGGAAAATACCGATGCGGAAAATGTCGGCGGTGTTGCAGAAACAAAATCAAACGGATTTATGGGTAACGCTATTGCAAAAATGCTTTCTTCGAAATTCGGTGTCGGTAATTCGCAGTTTAGAACGAACGGTGAAAGTGGTTACGTTGATACGGTTCCTTTCGGAGCATTCAAAAGGGAAGTGTTTTCAAAATATGGAGGTTATGACGAGCGTTTAGTTCGTAATCAAGACAATGAGATGAACTTCCGTATCAGGAAAAACGGTGGAAAAATTTATCTGGCCAATGATATTCACCTTTCGTACTATTGCCGTGACTCGGTCAAGGGAATATCAACAATGGCGAGAAAAAACGGTATGTGGAATGTCATTACAATGAAGTTGTGTCCCGGTTCGATGGGGTGGCGTCATTTTATTCCGTTTTTCTTTGTTATTTCGGTTATAGGGC
>JAZRJC010000025.1:0-2897 GCA_045645605.1 Eubacteriales bacterium
CTTGCGCAATTGGGAGCTGTGAACCATGTCAGGTGGGGAACCAAGCAGCATTAAGCAGTAGGCCTAATGTGCCGCGAGAGTGCCTGCTTTGAGCAGCGGTGCCGGGATGCACACAAAGTCAAGGTTCGATCTTAAGGTGTATGGTCTTATTTTGCAGCTTATTTTATATCGATTTTAAGGAGGTAGTTTATGCACCAGGCTCTATATAGAAAATGGCGTCCAACCACGTTTGACGAGGTGTACGGACAAAATCACATTACCTCTGTTCTGAAGTACGAATGTGAGAACAACAAGCTTTCTCATGCATATCTTTTCTGCGGCTCGAGAGGAACGGGTAAGACGACCTGCGCGAAAATTCTTGCAAAGGCGGTTAACTGTGAGAATCCCGAGGGCGGCAGTCCTTGCGGCAAGTGTCCCTCATGTGTGGCGATTGAAAACGAAGCCACGACCGATGTTCTTGAAATGGACGCTGCCTCTAACAACGGAGTTGATAACATTCGTGATATTCGCGAAGAGGTTGTTTATCTTCCCTCAATGCTAAAGTACCGTGTTTACATTGTCGATGAGGTTCATATGCTTTCGGGAAGTGCGTTCAATGCACTCCTCAAAACCCTTGAGGAGCCTCCGTCACACGTTATATTTATTTTGGCTACGACTGAGCTTAACAAGCTGCCGACAACTATAGTTTCGCGCTGTCAGCGCTTTGATTTCAGAAGAATTTCAATTCCTACGATAAAGGAACGACTCTCGGAAATTGCAAAAGCCGAGGGGATTGACGTAACCGACGAGGCATCAAGCCTTATCGCAAAGCTGGCGCTTGGCGGTATGCGAGATGCGGTAAGCCTTCTTGAACTTTGTGCAGGAGGCGGCGGTAAGGTTACGGCGGAGATCGTTTCCGAATGTACGGGTGTTAGCTCAAGAGACTCTGTTTCACGGCTTATTCGTGCTATTGCAGAAAAGAATTATGACGTGATTTTTTCAGAGGTCAACGAGGTTGTAAATTCTTCAAAGGATATATCTGTTTTCTGGTCTGACATTTTGAGCTTTTATCGGGATATGCTCGTTATGAAAACCTCTCAAAATGCAGAAAAATATCTTGACCTGACAGAGTCCGAGTCAAAGCAGATTGCGGAGGTGGCGGCTCTTTTCAAAAAAGAAACCTTGGTTTACCACTGCAAGCTTCTTGACAGCACCTATTACAGTATTCAAAAAGCGGGCTCGGCAAAAAGACTTTGTGCCGAGATGTCACTTATACGTATGTGCGATGAGACGCTTGATTCGTCAAATGAGGCACTCCTTCAAAGGATATCCGACCTTGAGGACAAGCTTATGTCGGGTAGCTTTACCTCGTCTATGCCGAAAATTTCGAGCGAGGAGCTTGACAAGGCTTTAGATACAGCTATAAAGGAGAAGCCAAAGAGAGTTTATACTCCTGCGAAAAAGAATGAGCAGGAGGAAGGGGAGACAGAGGAAAACAAGAAGCCGCAGAAGCGCTCTCTCTCATATTGGGCGGAGGCGGTTGAGAAAATATGCCGCGGCGACCCTATGATACAAGGATTTTTGGTAAGCTCAAAGACGTATAAAAATGATGTCGGCAAAATCGTCATCCGTCTTGACAGTGATTTCGCGGCGGGAATGCTAAAGACGAGAAAAAGCACAACCGAGAAGATTATAAACGTTCTCTCTGCCTATGAGAACCGAGAAATAACGATAAATGATATCGAATTTGAGGTTTCAACCGAAAATGATATTTTCGATGCGGCGTATGAGGGTATTAAGGAAATAATCGAGGGCATCGAGGACGGTGCCGACGCTAAAAGCAACTAAATAATCAAAGATATAAACATTGGAGGCATTTATTATGAAAGCAAATATACCAAAGGGAGTGGGTGGCCCCCAGAATATGCAGGCTATGCTTAAGCAGGCTCAGAAGATGCAGGAGGATATGGAAAATCTTCAGGCTGAGCTTGATGAAAGAGAATATGATATTTCAGCCGGAGGCGGAGTGGTTTCTGTTAAGATCAACGGCAGAAAAGAGATTTTGTCGATTGATATAAAGCCCGAGATAGTTGATCCGGATGACGTTGAAACGCTTTCGGATATTCTCGTTGCGGCAGTAAATGAGGCAATTAAGCGAGTTGAGGATACAAACAGTGCGGAAATGCAAAAGGTAACGGGTAGTCTCTCCATGGGTATGCCCGGATTGTTCTGATATGAGCGAGCAGATTGAATCCTTGAGCGTGCTTTGCGAAAAATTCGGCTCTCTCAGCGGAATTGGTAAGAAAACCGCTATGCGACTTGCCTTTTCGGTACTTGATATGTCAGAGGAAGAGGCGGCGGAATTTGCAAAGGCTATCGTTGACGCAAAGGAAAAAATTCACCTTTGTCCGATTTGCCAGAATCTTACCGATAAGGAAAAATGCTCTGTTTGCACAGACAGCTCACGCGACCATTCAACGATTTGCGTGGTTGAGGATGCAAGGGCTGTTATGGCGCTTGAAAAGGTTCGCGAGTACGACGGACTTTATCATGTGCTTCACGGGGTGATTTCGCCCGTTAACGGCGTGACTCCCGAAAAGCTCAAAATCAAAGAGCTGCTTGACAGATGCTCTGACCCTGAATTGAAGGAGGTTATTATTGCAACTAACCCCACGGTTGAGGGAGAGGCGACCGCTATGTATCTGTCAAGGCTTATAAAGCCTGCAGGAATTACGGTCACAAGACTTGCATACGGTGTGCCTGTCGGTGGAGATCTTGAGTATGCCGATGAGGTTACCCTTTATCGCGCGCTTGAGGGCAGACGGGACGTTTAATTTAATATTGGAAACAATGAGGCTGTATGATATATTTCATACAGCCTTGATTTTTGCTTGATAAGTCGGATCGTAGCCATGTCG
>JAZRJC010000026.1:0-8303 GCA_045645605.1 Eubacteriales bacterium
AACGGTCTTGGGAGCGCCCTCAACCATTTCCTTAGCTTCCTTAAGTCCGAGACCGGTGATGCCTCTGACAGCCTTAATAACGTCGAGCTTCTTCTCGCCGAATGCCTTGAGAACAACGTCAAACTCGGTCTTTTCTTCAGCTGCCGCTGCCGCGGGAGCTGCTGCGCCGCCTGCAACTGCAACAGGAGCTGCGGATACGCCGAATTCTTCCTCGAGAGCCTTTACAAGGTCAGCAAGCTCAAGGATTGTAAGTTCTTTAATTTCATCTAAAATCTTAGTGGTCTTTTCATTAGCCATTTTAGTGTACCTCCGAATTATAAATTTAGTTTTTTATTTTTTATTTCAGTTTTGGCGATTACGCCGGGCATTCTATAATGCCTTGGGGGCTATCATGCAGCCCCAATTTCGGATAACAGCGGGCAAATTAAGCCTCTGCTGCTCCGCCTTCCTTGTCGATCTTTCCCTGAAGAACGTAAGCAAGTCCGTAAAGAGGGCCCTGCAAGCTTCCGAGAATCTTTCCGATAAGGATTTCCTTTGAAGGAATGTCTGCAAGCGAGATAACTGTCTTTGTATCAACAACAGCACCGTCAAGATAACCTGCAAGAATTTCAAAGGACTCGATCTTTTCAGCGTACTGCTTCATAACCTTTGCAGGAGCTATAGGATCGCTTTCGCTGATCGCGATAGCAGTCATACCTGTAAGGTACTGCTTCATTTCGCCGAGACCAACCTCGTCACAAGCTCTGCCTGTGAGAGAGTTCTTCATAACCATATACTTAACGCCGGCCTTTCTCAAAGCAGCACGGAGCTTAGTATCGTCTTCAACAGTAATACCGCTGTAGTTTACAAGAACACCAGAGGGTGAATTCTTGAGAAGCTCAGCCAAATCGGCTACTGTCTGTTTCTTTTTTTCGAGTATTGCATTACTTGGCATTTCGTTTCACCTCCCGCCAGAAAAGTAGAGAATCTGTAATTTCTGTATAAAAAAATCTTTCTCCGTAAAAAGACGTACGAAGAAAGATTTCAAACAAAAACATTCATTTGCATAAATGTAGTATATAAAGTTTTGAATCGTTCCTCGGCAGGAGAGCTGCATTACGCCGCCTTTACGGAAACCTGCTGTCTTAGGTTAACAGTGGAATTATACCACAATGAAATTGATTTGTCAATAGTTTTTTGAAAAATTTTTATTTTTTATTTTGCTTTAATGAAGCTCCACAAATGCGACAAAGAATATACGCCAAACCCAAAGCAAATGACGTGCGGAACAAGATACTCCTTATTCGTAAAAATTCCCATTATATAAGAACCAATCGCGGGAACAGAGCAAACGAACGAGAAGAAGGCTGTCAGAAGCACCTCCGCAAAATGAGCTCTCGGCATTGAAATCCCGAGAAATGCCCTCGACTCGCAAAGCAGAAACAGCATAATAAACATAAGGGTTATCTGCAAAAGAAGCTTATTGGGGCTGTTCATCGTAGTGTAAAAATCAAAATAAGATTTTGCAAGGGTGAGAGCGATATAAAATATCGTTCCGTAGCCCAAAAGAACTCTTGCCGTGCCCTTTGATTTTTCCGTCGTTGCCCCTGCCGCGAAATATATGATACCGAGAACGCACAAAAAAGCTCTTATCGTGTCAAGCGTAGAAGACGACACGCTCCATGCAATCTGCCCTATTGAGTTTATAAGGTCAGCACATAAAATAAAGGCACAAAGTATAGAAGAAGCTCTGTAAAAAAGACTTTTCTCGCATAAAGGCGTGTCAAAGCTGTTTTTTGCAAAGGACAAGAGTGCAGTTAATCCAAAAATCAAAAAGCAAACACAAAAAATATGAAAAATTGTCGGCAATACGGCCTCAAACTTAAAATATCCAATCTCTTTATCGTAATATTTAACAAGAGAAATCGTTCGCAGAGCGATGCCGGCAAGAATTGCCGCAACAGTTGTAAGGCTATATGCAAAAACAAGCCTTCTCGCCTTTGCACCCTTTCTGTTTTCTTCTGTCAGAACAATCTCCCGATTTTCGTTTTTATCCATTATTATAAAGCTCCTTTTGCGATAGTTTTTTACATTATTTATATTGTAAGAGTGCCCTCCGTCACAAACAAGCCCCGCGGTCAACAGAAAACCTCCTTCGGCATATACAAAAATACACGAACAGCAGAAGGCTTGTGATAACCCAGGTAAGCGGGTAGGCAAAAAATATACATTCAAAGGTCGGATAGCTCGGATATACAAAAAGCATCCATATTATTCTTATAACGCAAACGCCCATGACAGTCACCGCCATAGGATAAAAGGGCTTGCCTATTCCGCGAAGAAATGCCGAGAATAAGAACATAACGGCAACCATAAAGATAGGAAGCGCCATATATCGAAGAACTATAGTCCCGTATTTTATTGCCTCATCATCACCTGGAACGAATATAGAGAGTATCGGTCTGCTGAATACATAAATAGAAACACCTATGACAAAGCTTATCGAGGTTGTTGCCAAAAGCAATCCGCCAAATATTTTTTTCATTCTTTTATATAAGCCGGCACCGAAGTTTCCAGCAACGAAGGTAAGAGTCGTCTCGTTGAAGGACGCAACTGTAGTATCAAGATAATTATATACAGTTTGTGCCGCCGATCTTCCTGCAACAGCCGCCTCGCCAAACGTATTAACCGAGGATTGAATAATCAGATTGGGTATTGAAAACATCGAGCTTTGAATGCCTATCGGAACTCCATACCGAAGCAGGGTCCGGAGACTCTTTTTGTGAATTTTTATTTCCTTTATTATAATACGGCAGGACCCGTCTATTCTGGTCAGTCTGCGGAAGACCAAAACCGAGGCAATTATATTTGAAGCAACGGTGGCTATAGCAACTCCGTCGACCGACATATCAAAAACGGTTACAAAGAATATATTGAGAAGAATGTTAACGATGCCGCCGAGCGAAAGATATAAAAAGGGCCTTTTCGTATCGCCGTTGGCCTTTAAGATCGCCGCACCGAAATTATATAGCAAAAGCACGGGTGCACCCATAAAATATATTCTCAAATAGGTAACGGCGCCCTCAAGAACAGCCCCCTTCGGTGTTGACATCATCGTCAACACAGGGCGGGCCGAGAGAACACCCGCAAGGGCAACAAAAACACCCGAGCAGAGAGCTATTGCCACAGCTGTGTGCGAAAAGCTCCTTGCGGCAGAGCCGTCCCCTCTTCCGAGCGACTGCGATACCGCAATCGTAGTTCCCGTTGCAAGTCCTATAAAGACGTTGAGCATCAGGTGAACGAACGACGTGGTCGTTCCTATTGCCGCCACGGAGTCCCCTCCGCAAAACTGTCCTACAATTGCAATATCAGCCGCGTTAAATGAGATTTGCAAAATATTTGAAATAATCACCGGCACAACGAAGCGAATTATATTCGGAACGATTGCGCCCTCGGTTATCTGAACGTTTGATTTACTTAACATAATCGTATATCCGCTGATTTTTGTCTATATTTTACTCGTTTATCTCAAAGAAATATTTTTCTCTGTGTGAACGAATACTCTGAACAAGACCTATTATTATGTACATGGAAAGCATAGACGAGCCACCGTAGCTCAAAAACGGCAGTGTGATACCAACAACGGGCAGAAACGCCATACACATTCCCGTATTCTCAAGCGTTTGAATAACTATAATTGCCGCCGCACCGATGCAGATATATCCGCCGTACTCTTTTCTTGAACGATAAGCAATAATTATAATTCGGACAACCATAACGGTCAGTGCCAAAAGCACCGCAACACCGCCGATAAAGCCGAATTTTTCGCAAATGGTTGCAAAAACAAAGTCTGTATGCGAGGCAAACAAATTTTCGTAATAGGTTCCGCCGTCAATACCCTTACCGATAAGCCCACCATTTGCAATAGCCTGTCTTGACAAAAGCGCCTGATGCCCGTAATGCTGCGGATCAATCTCGGGATTAAAGCCTGCAATTATTCTTTGCTGCTGATAATATTGAAGCTTCGACCAAAGATAAGGAAGCGTTACCGCCCCAACTCCGAAAACGCCTAAAAAATACCAAACGCTAAAGCCTGCACAGAAAAGCATAACCGCCGTAAGTCCAACATAAACGAGTGCAACTCCAAGGTCGCCCGAGAGTAGAATCAAACCGATAATTACGCCCGAATGAAGAGCAATTCCCAAAAGGCTTCTCGGAGAGTTAATTCTGTCCTTTATGTAGTCAAGATGCTTTGAGAGAGTTATAATATAAGCCGCCTTAACAAATTCGGAAGGCTGAATTCCTACAGGGCCTATTCGGATATAGCTTTTGTTCGTTCCTGCCGCAACTCCGAAAAGCAGAGTAATTACAAGTAACGAAATCGACAAAACAAAGAAGCCCACGTAAAGCTTTTCGACAAGCTCCTCATAGTCGATAAGAGCAAGAACTATCATTAAAACAAAGCCCAATGCCGCCGAAACCACCTGGGTGACAAAGCCCGACGTTGATAGGTCGTCGAATTTTCCGAGTCCCCCGTATAAAGTGAGGATACTCATCATGGTCAGAAAAAGCGTGCAGCAAAAAAGAATCGGGTCGATTCTCCTGATTCGTTCTTTATTCGTAACGGAAAAAGATCTTACCATAGTATCCTCCTTTCTTAATTAACGGGCCGTGCCATTTGTTATAAACATTTGGAACGGCCCGATGTAAGATTAAGATGAAATTGATTTAATACGCTTTTGCCCAAAGAACCATCTGGTGTGCAGGCTTGCCACAGCAAACGCAAACCTCGCCAACCTTCTCTCCGTCAAGAGGAATGCAGCGCGAGCCAACGCCCGTCTCCGCCTTAACTCCGTCCTCACAAGCCTCATCTCCGCACCACATCGCTTTGATAAAGCCGTCGCCGCCCTCAAGGAACTTCTTGATGTCATCAATATTCTGACAAACAGCCGTGCGACGCTCACGGTTAGCAAGTGCCTTCTGATACATACCGTCGCGAACCTCAGTGAGCTTTTCCGCAACCGCAGTCTCAAGATTCTCAAGAGCAACCACCGTCTTTTCACGGTTGTGACGTGTCACGATCACGCACTGTCCGGCTTCAATATCACGAGGACCGATTTCAATACGAAGCGGAACGCCCTTCATCTCGTATTCCGCATACTTCCAGCCGGGAGAGTTGTCGCTGTCGTCAAGCTTAACTCTTACGCTGTTCTTCAAACGGTTGTAAATGTCTGCCGCCGCCTCGTTGACGCCCTCCTTATGTGCCGCAACGGGAATAATTACAGCCTGAATAGGAGCGACAGCCGGAGGAAGAACAAGACCGTTATCGTCACCGTGAGTCATAATAATTCCGCCGATCATACGTGTCGTGCAGCCCCATGACGTCTGGAAGGGATATGCGAGTGTATTTTCCTTTGTCGAATACGTAATATCAAAGGCACGTGCAAAGCCGTCGCCGAAATAGTGCGAGGTCGCCGCCTGAAGCGCCTTGCCGTCATGCATAAGAGCCTCAATTGCATACGTGTCCTCAGCTCCCGCAAACTTATCCGAGGGAGTTTTAACGCCCTTGATTACAGGGATAGCAAGATCGTTCTGATGGAAGTCCGCATATACGTTCAGCATCTGTACGGTTTCTGCTCTTGCCTCCTCTGCGGTTGCGTGCATTGTGTGACCCTCCTGCCACAAAAATTCGCGTGAGCGAAGGAAGGGACGGGTCGTCTTTTCCCATCTTACAACAGAGCACCACTGATTATAAAGCTTCGGTAAATCTCTATATGAACGGATGATATTTGCATAATGCTCGCAGAAAAGAGTTTCGGAGGTCGGACGTACGCAAAGACGCTCTGTGAGCCTTTCGCTGCCGCCGTGTGTGATCCAGGCAACCTCGGGAGCAAATCCGGCAACGTGGTCCTTCTCTTTATTCAAAAGCGACTCGGGAATAAACATAGGCATATAAACGTTCTCGTGACCAAGCTCCTTGAAGCGTGTGTCGAGAATTCTCTGAATGTTTTCCCATATTGCATATCCGTAAGGGCGGATGATCATACAGCCCTTAACGCTTGAATAGTCAATCAGGTCTGCTTTTTTGCAAATGTCTGTGTACCATTGAGCAAAGTCAACGTCCATCGCCGTAATCTGCTCAACCATTTTCTTGTCGTTTGCCATTATATAATCCTTTCGTTTGCCTCTCGGCAAAAATAAATGTCATATTTAGCCTTTTGAATGTAAAAAACGAAAAAGGTCTTTACAAAACTGAAATGCTATTATATAATTATATAATATAAAGACAGAATTGTCAAGTAGATTACGCTCTTTTAGGCAATTTTGTTTTTCGTCTCAAAAAATTGCAAAAGAAAGGTATTTCTTATGAATATAAGCAAGATAAACGTAAGAGGCGTGCTTTTTGACAACGTAACGCTTGACGAAGCCGCAGACGTCGTCGAGACCGCCCTTCAAAAGAACGAAGGCATTTTGACAGTTTACACTCCCAATTCCGAAATCGTGCAAATGTGTATCGACGATCCTCGAAAATACGAGCTTATAAACTCTGCAGACCTGATTATTCCCGACGGCGTCGGCGTTATAAAGGCGGCAAGGATTCTCGGCTCTCCCTTAAAGGAAAGAGTGCCTGGGGTTGTGCTTGGGGAGCGTTCTATCGCGATTGCGGCAAGGACAGGCGTCGGTGTTTATTTCCTTGGAGGAAAGCCGGGGGTTGCCGAGGCAGCAGCCGAGGCTATGAGCAAAAAATACGAGGGACTTCGGGTTGTCGGCACTCACGACGGTTACTTCAAAAAGCAGGGTGAGGAAAGCAACGACGTTATCAATAAAATCAACTCCTCGGGAGCTTCTCTTCTCTTCGTTTGTCTTGGTGTTCCGGTTCAGGAGCAGTGGATATTCGATAACAAGGAAAAATTCACAAGTGTAAGAGCAGCTCTTGCACTCGGCGGCAGCCTTGATATATATTCAGGTAACGCAAAAAGAGCACCCCTTTTCTTCAGAAAAACAGGGCTTGAATGGTTCTACAGACTCCTTTGTCAGCCGTCAAGAATCGGCAGAATGATGAATCTTCCGAGATTTCTGTTCGGAACGTACGCATATAAACGCAAAACAAAAAGCAACTCCAAATAAGTCGTTTTTTATAACAATACGTCATATATTCGGGTAAAAAAGAGCTTTTTTTGATAGAATGTTACAAAAATGATAAATTTTTCTCAAAGCTCTTGAATATTTCTAAAATTTGAGTTACAATATATATGTGGAAAATTGGTTTTTCCAATAATTTACTTTCGGTAAACAAAATTTTTTATAAAACGGAGGACATTAAAATGTCAGTTAAAGTTGCTATTAATGGATTCGGCCGTATCGGTCGTCTCGCATTCCGTCAGATGTTCGGTGCTGAGGGTTATGAGATCGTTGCTATCAACGACTTGACAAGCCCTAAGATGCTCGCTCACCTTCTCAAGTACGACACAGCTCAGGGTAACTACGTTGCTATGGGCCACACAGTTGATGCTGATGACGAAGCAGGCACAATCACAGTTGACGGCAAGACTCTCAAAATCTACGCTGAAAAGGACGCTGCTAACTGCCCTTGGGGTCAGCTCGGCGTTGACGTAGTTCTCGAGTGCACAGGCTTCTACTGCTCAAAGGAAAAGTCTATGGCTCACATCAATGCAGGTGCTAAGAAGGTTGTTATTTCTGCTCCCGCAGGCAAGGACCTCAAGACAGTTGTGTTCAACGTAAACAACGATATCCTCTCTGCTGATGACCAGATTATCTCTGCTGCATCCTGCACAACTAACTGCTTGGCTCCTATGGCTAAGGCTCTTAACGATGCATACGCAATTCAGTCAGGTATCATGACAACAGTTCACGCTTACACAGGCGACCAGATGATTCTCGACGGTCCTCACAGAAAGGGTGACCTCCGCCGTGCTCGCGCAGGCGCACAGAACATCGTTCCTAACTCTACAGGTGCTGCAAAGGCTATCGGCCTTGTAATTCCCGAGCTCGACGGCAAGCTTATCGGTTCTGCTCAGAGAGTTCCTACCTGCACAGGCTCTACAACAATTCTCGTAGCTGTAGTTAAGGGTAAGGACGTAACAAAGGATAGCGTTAACGCTGCTATGAAGGCTGCTGCTACAGAGTCCTTCGGTTACAACACAGACGAGATCGTTTCTTCTGACGTTATCGGTATGAGATACGGTTCTCTCTTCGATGCTACACAGACAATGGTAGCTAAGATTGATGACGACACATATCAGGTACAGGTTGTTTCTTGGTACGACAACGAAAACTCCTACACAAGCCAGATGGTTCGTACA
>JAZRJC010000027.1:0-6723 GCA_045645605.1 Eubacteriales bacterium
TTTATTAAAGTTTCCTTTCAATTAGAATTGTTTTGTGTGACAGGAGAGATCAGATCTTATTTACAGTCTCAATTACGTAATCGGCAAATTCAGAGCATTTTGCACCGTCTCTGTTACCCGTTACAACAACCTTCTTTTCCTTCTCACAGCAAATATCAAGCGCTGCCGAAAGCTTATTAGCAATATCAATCTTGCCGATATGACGAAGCATCATCTCGGTTGCACGGAAAATGCTTGAGGGATTTGCATATTCGCCGATTCCCTCCTCGATCATACGGGGAGCAGAGCCGTGAATCGCCTCAAACATCGCATATTCGTCGCCCGTATTTGCGCTTCCCGCCGTTCCGACACCGCCCTGAATCTGTGCCGCTTCATCCGTGATAATATCACCGTAAAGATTAGGAAGCAAAAATACCTGAAATTTAGAACGGATAGCCTCGTTTACAAGGTTCGCCGTCATAATGTCGATATACCAATCCTCTGCTTCAATTTCGGGATATTCCTCGGCTACCTTATGGCAAATTTCAGAGAACTTGCCGTCTGTTTTCTTCATAATATTGGCCTTTGTAACGATAGCAACGCTTGTTTTTCCGTTGTTCTTTGCGTATTCAAATGCCGCTCTCGCAATTCTTTCTGTTCCTGCAAAGGTGGTTACCTTAAAGTCCATTTCAAGCTTGCCGGGAATCTCAACTCCTCGGCTACCGAGAACGTATTCGCCCTCCGTGTTCTCGCGGAAGAAAATCCAATCTATATTCTCCTCGGGAACTGTCACGGGACGAACGTTTGAATAAAGGTCAAGCTCACGGCGAAGCGCAACATTTGCGCTCTCCATCGTGCCACCCTTCGGAGTTGTCGTCGGGCCCTTCAAGAAAACGTCGCATTTCTTTATCATATCAAGCGTTTCGGGCGGAACTGCAACTCCTTTTGCAATTCTGTTTTCAATAGTCAGGCCGGGGATTTCAAGAAGCTCTATTTTCCCGCTCTTGATTTCATCTGCCAGAAGAGCTGTGAGCAGACGTCTTGCCTCGGAAACTATAATAGGGCCTATTCCGTCACCGCCGCAAACGCCGATAGTGATTTTATCCATATTGGCAAAGTTCTTCTTACGAGCACCCTGCTCCATTTTGTTTTGTCTTTCAAGCTGTTCAGTGATAAGTGTGCGGAACTGCTCAACCGCCGCATCTATGTATTTTCCGTAGTCCTGCATTATTCGCCGATCTCCTTTGTGTACTGAAGCAAACTTCCTGCCTTCAAAATTGCCTTTTGTCTGTCTGTGAACGAGCAGGAAAGCGAGATTTCGTCACCTGTTGTTTCATTCTTCAAAATAATCTTGCCGTTATCCATACCGCTGTAAACATTTGATATTGAAAGCATATCTCCCTCGCGAAGCTTGTCATAATCGTCGGGAATTGCAAAGGTAAGCGGCATAATGCCTGCGTTAATAAGATTTGCCGCGTGAATTCTTGCAAAACTCTTGGCGATAACTACTCTGACACCGAGATACATAGGTACAAGCGCCGCGTGCTCTCTCGATGAGCCCTGACCATAGTTCACTCCGCCCACAATAAAGCTCTGTCCGAGAGCCTTTGCGCGCTCGGGGAAATCCTTGTCGCAAACACCAAAGCAGAACTGTGAAAGGTGAGGAATATTAGAACGGTAAGGAAGAATTTTCGCACCGGCAGGCATAATATGATCGGTTGTGATATTGTCGCCAACCTTAAGCGAAAGAGCCGCTGTCAAGCTGTCCGACTGAGGAATACTGTCGGGGAATTTCTTAATATTAGGACCGCGAAGAATTTCGAGCGACTTTGCTTCATCAGGTGAAGCGGGCGCGAGAACTGCGCTATCGTCAATTCTGAAGCTTTCTGGCATTTTAATCTCGGGCATCTCACCGAGGAGAATCGGGTCTGTAATCTCGCCCGTGAGAGCCGCCGCAACTGCAGTTTCGGGAGAAACCAGGAATACCTTTGCGTCAGCTGTACCGCTTCTGCCCTCAAAGTTACGGTTAAAGGTACGAAGGCTGACACCTCCGGAGTTCGGAGAAAAGCCCATACCGATACAAGGACCGCAAGCACATTCAAGAACTCTTGCTCCGCTTGAAATGATATCAGTCAGTGCTCCGCAGTCAGAGAGCATTGACAACACCTGCTTTGAGCCGGGAGATACAGACAAGCTTACGCTCGGCTTTATCGTCTTTCCCTTTAAGAGCGCCGCTACCTTTAACATATCCTGAAGAGAGGAGTTTGTGCAGGAGCCGATACAAACTTGATCTACCTTCGTACCCTTCAGTTCACTTACACGGCAAACGTTATCGGGCATATGAGGACGAGCAATAAGAGGCTCAAGAGTACTTAAATCAATATCAATGATGCGGTCATAAACAGCGTCAGCATCGCTCTCAAGCGGAATATAAACGTCCCCTCTTCCCTCCGCCTCAAGGAAAGCCTTTGTTATCTCATCAGAGGGGAAAATTGAGGTTGTAGCACCAAGCTCTGTACCCATATTAGTGATCGTTGCACGCTCGGGAACGCTGAGAGTTTTAACACCCTCGCCACCCCATTCAATAATTGCACCGACGCCGCCCTTTACAGACAGAATACGGAGTATCTCAAGGCTTACGTCCTTTGCCGTCACAAAGGGACGGAGCTTACCCGTAAGATTAACTTTGAACATCTTGGGCATCGTTATATAGTATGAGCCGCCGCCCATAGCAACCGCTACGTCAAGACCGCCCGCACCGAAGGCAAGCATACCGATACCGCCGCCTGTCGGAGTGTGGCTGTCAGAGCCGATAAGAGTCTTGCCCGGCGCGCCAAAGCGTTCAAGATGAACCTGATGGCAAATTCCGTTGCCCGGACGTGAAAAATAAATGCCGTGCTTTGCCGCAACAGACTGAATATATCTATGGTCATCGGCATTTTCAAAGCCGGATTGAAGCGTGTTGTGGTCAATATACGCAACGCTGCGCTCTGTACGAACTCTGTCAATACCCATAGTTTCAAATTCAAGGTATGCCATAGTACCCGTGGCATCCTGTGTAAGCGTCTGGTCTATCTTAAGAGCGATCTCCTCGCCAACCTTCATCTCGCCCTCTCTCAAGTGCGCTTTAATAATTTTTTGAGCTATCGTAAGTCCCATTATTTTGTTTCCCCTCTGTTCATTATGTGGTTCTTTGCGTTTTCTATATGCTTTATAGTTTCCTTCTCGGCAAGCACAGGATCATGTGCCGCGATCGCCTCGAAAATTGCTCTGTGCTCCTTTACAGACTCACCTGCACGACTGTTGTTTTCAACAGACGCCTTGCGGTATTTCTGCGTCTTTTTATGAAGCGGAACGAGAGTGTCGTATATTACCGAGCTTCCGCTAAATTTGAACAGACAGTGATGAAATGCGCTGTCAAAGCTCTTGATATGCTCAGCATCCTTCTTTGTCAGATAATATTCCTGAAGCTCAAGTGCCTCGCGAAGCTCACTAAGCTGCTCCTCCGTAATGCTCTCGGCAGCTCTTGCCGACGCATATCCCTCGATTCGCAAACGGATATTCATAATATCGCAAATATCCTCGTTCGTTACGCCGAGAATTAAAATTCCCTTCGGCGTAATCTCGATAATATGCTCCTGCGAAAGTCGGCGGAGTGCTTCTCTTATGGGAGTACGGCTGACGCCAAGATCGGTAACGAGAATGTTTTCAGTGAGCACGTCGCCCCTTTTGTATTTCCCACTCAAAATATCAGTTTCAAGCCTTTCAAAGACCTGATCTGCAAGCGATATTGATTTATGTTCCATATATCCTCCGTTGGCTATGCCAATTTTCTAATTATTTACGGCCAAATTTACCGTTTGAAAACTTTTCGATAAGCTCGTCAAGCTCACTATTCGACAAGGGGGTCTGACGTCCGCCCTCATATTCCTTATCGATCCATTCCTTAACCGCGATAACTATCGGGTCTTTTTTATCAATCTTGTCCTCACCCTTCAGGCGATAATTTTCATTGATCCAATACGCGATTCCGGCAAGACCCGACGCCTTACCGACCATAACGGTTGCGGAACGGTTAAGAATCTTCTTCGTATCAAAAATGTTGTAAATCTCCTCGTCCTTCATAAGTCCGTCGGCGTGAATGCCCGCACGTGTTACGTTGAAGTTTCTGCCCACAAAAGGCGTACTGTCGGGGATATTGTAGCCGATCTCGTTCTTGAAGTAATCGGCGATCTCTGTAATAATCGTGGGATCCATACCGTCAAACGATCCTCTGAGAGACGCATATTCCATAATCATAGCCTCAAGCGGAATATTACCCGTTCTCTCACCGATGCCGAGAAGTGAGCAGTTTACGCCCGACGCTCCGTAAAGCCAAGCTGTACTTGCGTTTGAAACCGCCTTATAAAAATCGTTATGTCCGTGCCATTCAAGAAGATTACTCGGCACGTCGGAATAATGCTGAAGTCCATAGATGATCCCCGGAACGCTTCTTGGCAACGCCACCTCTGAATAAGGAACGCCGTAGCCCATCGTATCGCAGGCACGGATTCTTACGGGAATACCTGCGTCCTTCGACATTCTCATAAGCTCGTTGACAAATGGAACGACAAAGCCATAGAAATCGGCTCTCGTGATGTCCTCAAGATGACAGCGGGGCATAACTCCCGCCTCAAACGCCTCGGCAACGGTTGCAAGATATTTATTCATACACTCCTTACGCGAAAGCTTCATCTTCTTGAAAATATGATAGTCGCTACAGGAAACAAGAATACCCGTTTCTCTGATACCGAGGTCCTTTACAAGCTTAAAGTCCTCCTTGCTTGCACGGATCCACGTGGTGATCTCGGGGAAGCGAAGTCCAAGCTCCTGACATTCCTTTATCGCCTGTCTGTCTTTCTCGCTATATACGAAAAATTCTGTCTGGCGGATAATTCCATAAGGGCCTCCAAGCTTTGACTCAAGCTTGAAAAGGTCAACTATCTGTTTTACCGTGTACGGCTCAACAGACTGTTGTCCGTCTCTGAAGGAGGTATCTGTTATCCAGATATCCTCAGGCATATTCATAGGCACGCGGCGATGGTTGAATGCAACCTTCGGCACGTCCGTATAGCTATATATTTCTCTGTACAAGTTCGGTTCGCTTACGTCCTGAAGCGAATATCTGTAGCTTTTCTGTTCAAGCAAATTGGTTTTTGCAGATATTTCAAGCATATTTCTGTCTCCTTTGTGTTATTGTATACAATTATACACGAATACTCGTTTTTTGTCAATATTTTTTTGGAAAAATCTCTTATTTTCTACTTGACAAAGAGAGAATAGTGTGTTATCATATTAGCACACTAAAGTGCTAAAGCGTTTTATTCGCATAATTTATGTAAAAAATGAAAGGTACGGTGCCGAAATGAAATACGCAAGCCAAGAAACAGACCTCTTGTTTGAAGCAATTTTATCCTTAAAGGACAAGGAAGAATGTTATAAGTTTTTCGATGACGTATGTACAGTCAAAGAAATCCTCGACATAGCACAAAGATTTGCCGTTGCAAAAATGCTGAACGATAAGAAAAGCTATCAGGCTATTGCAAAGGAAACCGGTATGTCAACGGCAACTATTTGCCGTGTTAACCGCTGTCTTCTGTACGGCGGAGGCGGCTACCAGATGGCAATCGACAGAGTGAAGGAAAGCAACGGAGAAAAAAATGAAAATTGATACGTCTATATTAAAAAATGAAGAAAAGGTTATTTTCAATCTGCGCTCGATTTATAAGCAATACGGATACTCCTGCTTTAAGATGAGCAAGTTTGAGGAGTACGACCTTTACGGCCAAAATAAAGAGTTCCTCGTGTCAGACAGCGTTATCACCTTTACCGACACAAGCGGTAAGCTTATGGCACTGAAGCCTGACGTTACCCTTTCAATAGTCAAGCAAACAAAGGACATACCGGGTAAGGTTGACAGATACTACTATAACGAAAACGTTTACAGAATTTCCGAGAAAACCCACGTTTATAAGGAAATTATGCAAACGGGTCTTGAATGTATAGGCGACGTCGGCAAATACAACATTTGCGAGGTCTTGCGACTTGCGGCTATGAGTCTTGCGTCAATTTCGGGAGACAGCATTCTTAACATCTCTCACCTAGGTGTCGTTTCGGCAATTATTCCCGAAATAAATACACAGGACACTCAATTACTTCTCGGCTGTATCGAGGAGAAAAATCCGCACGGAATAAAGGAGGCCTGTGAGCGTCTCGGTATCGGAAGCTCCGACACAGACTTTCTCGTAAGCCTGACCACCGCCTACGGAGATGCGAAGGAGGTCATTTCTTCGCTTCGCAACAGAACGACAAACGAAAAGATTCTCGTCGCTCTTTATGAGATCGAAAATATCGTGGATATGCTCTCGGATATTTCCGATATAAAAATAAACGTGGATTTTTCAATCATTAACGATATCGGCTACTACAATGGTCTCGTTTTCCGCGGATACGTCAAGGGAGTGCCGCAAAGAGTCCTGAGTGGCGGACAGTACGACAAGCTTATGGCAAAGATGGGCAAGAGGTCACGTGCCGTCGGATTTGCCGTTTATCTTGATATGCTTGAACGAATGGATAATGAAGATGCCGAATACGACACGGACGTTCTTCTTTTGTATTCCGTATCCGACAAGCCGCAGGACGTTATGAAAAAGGTAAGCGAACTTACAAGCATGGGAAGGACAGTGCGGGCTGAGATGCAGATCC
>JAZRJC010000028.1:0-3796 GCA_045645605.1 Eubacteriales bacterium
ATTTCACGCCTTTATCAAAGGTTGATTTTCTCGATTTTATCGCAAAGCTTTTCCCCGGCTCGTACGACACGGTGCGTCCCGAGGGGCTTCCGTTCGTTTATTGCGGAGTGCTTACTCTTTTCCTCGTTCCTCTTTATTTTCTTTCGGGAAAGGTTGAGAGCCGTAAGAAAATTGCATCTGCAATTTTTATAATTTTCTTTGTTTTGAGCTTTGCCTTGACGACCTCCGATCTTGTCTGGCATGGTTTTCAGCGTCCGAATTGGCTTAACTACAGATATAGCTTTATGCTGATTTTCTTTCTTCTGACCCTTGCCAATAAAGGCTTTGAGGCAATTGCTGAGACAAGCTCCAAGGTTTATATCGCAATTACGTCTGTTTTGGCGATTTTCCTTATTATGATACAGAAAGAGGGATATGCCTTTGTCGATGACCTCGGCTGTATCTGGCTTTCCTTCCTCTTTATCGGAATTACGCTTGTGCTTCTTTGCTATATGAAGAAGCCGGCACTCAAGGAAAGCGTTTCGCTGATACTTGTCATTTTCGTTTGCCTTGAGGTGTTCTGCAACGGGCTTTCAAACTGCTTGGCGCTTAACGATGACGTTTACTATTCCAAATACAGCTCATATAACGACTATCTGGGAGAGCTTCGACCGGTTGTTGAGGCAATTAAGGAAGAGGACGACTCCTTCTATCGCATGGAAAAAACAGTCCACCGCAAAACCAACGACAATATGGCACTTGGCATAAGAGGACTTACAAACTCGACCTCAACCCTTAATGCCGAAACGATTAAATTCCTAAATAGACTTGGATACGCCTCGAAGTCACATTGGTCAAAGTATCTTGGCGGAAGCCCCATAGCGGATTCTATTCTCGGTCTTAAATATATAATTACGAAGAACGATATAGATAACAACTACGATAACGAATATTCCACAACGGAGTATAACCGTTTGGTTGCGACCCAAGCAACGATTGACGCATTCTATGAGGAGACATTGAGTGAGGGTGATTATACGGTATATTTTAACCCGTACGCACTTTCACTTGCCTTTGGTGTTGATTCGGGAATCTATGAGGCAAGTCTTGAGGATGAAACGGGTAAGTACGGTGTAAAATCCTCTTACGGAAATCCGTTTGACTGCACGAACGATCTCATTTCATCAATGATTGGCGAGGAAATTGAAATTTTCAAGCCTATCGCACTCACAAGCAGCTCAAACTACAATATGAACGAGTCTTATATCGCGAGTCATTCGCACTTCAAGCCGATAGACACCTCATCTGATGCAACGCTTTATTATTATTTCGATAATACACACGTAGGAACAGAGCTTTATTTCTATCTTCCAAGCACGTATCCGCGAGAAGTTGGACTCAAGGTGAATGCCGTTGATTACGGAACCTTTTACGGAAACGAAACCTCCAGAATAGTCTATCTCGGCGACGATTTTGCAGGTGAGGACACTATAAGAGTTGCTCTTACCATAAAGCAAAACGAGATATACGTAAGAGACAATTACGATATGCTTTATTATATCGACCGCGAGGCCTTCAATTACGCTATGGAGGCTTTATCTGAAACGCAGATGGTTATTGATGAATATACCGAAAGTGAATTTCATGGCAGAGTTACCTTATCAGGGGAGAGTCAGACGATGCTTACGACAATTCCTTATGACGAGGGGTGGCAGATTTACGTTGACGGTGAGATGGTCGAATACAAGAAAGCATTGGACGCCTTGATTTGCTTTGATATTGAGGGAGAGGGCGAGCATACTGTGACTATGAAATATATGCCGAAGGAATTTGTCATAGGACTTTCCTGTACTATTATTTGTATAGCAATTTTCGTGTTCCTTTGCATTATTGACACGCGTTCGGGAAGAAAGCGAAAAAATGCGGAATCAACACCCGTTTTGCCTAAAAATCATAACGAAGAGAGTGGCTGTCAAGAGGACAGCTGAAATGGAGAAAAAATATGTTTTACTATCTTTCGGGAAAGCTTACGATACTTGAGCCAAGCACGGCTGTTATTGATGCCGGCGGGGTAGGATATAAGCTGACTATCAGCGGTACAACGCACGATTCACTTCCGTCAACTCAATCCGAAAAAGCCGACAACGTCAGACTTTTTACCCACATGGCTGTTCGCGAGGACGGGGTTGAGCTTTTCGGTTTTTACAGTTATGAGGAGCTTAATGCTTTTAAGCTTTTGATTTCGGTTTCGGGCGTAGGCCCAAAGGCGGCGATGGCTATTCTTACGCTTTTGTCTCCCGAAAAATTTGCTATGACGGTGTGCTCGGAGGACTCGAAAACGCTCTCGAAGGCATCGGGTGTCGGTGCTAAAACTGCGGCGAGAATTATTCTTGAGTTAAAGGACAAGATGATGAAGGAAAGTCCTTCTGTCTCATCCTCCGACGGCGGATTTACCCCGATTTCATCCCCCGCATCAAAAAACAAACTATCCGAGGCCCAGGACGCGCTTTTGGTTTTGGGATATTCAAGAGCAGAGGCAGTATCAGTGCTTAAAACTATTGATACGTCGAATATGGAACTTGAGGAAATTATCAGAGTTTCACTTAAAAAGCTTATTAAATAATCTTCCAAAGCAGAAGAAAGGTGGTGCTACCCGATGTTTGACAGCGATAACGAATTTGATTTTGAAAATCGCCTTGTTTCAGCCGAGGCATCCTCTCTTGAGGACTCTGACAACGAAATAACCCTTCGTCCGCAGAGCTTTGAGGAATATATCGGTCAGGATAAGGTTAAGGAAAATTTGAAGGTATATATTGAGGCGGCAAAAAAGCGCGGAGATTCTCTTGACCACGTGCTTCTTTACGGGCCTCCCGGTCTTGGTAAAACTACTCTTGCGGGCATTATTGCCATTGAGATGGGAGTTAATATAAGAATAACGAGTGGCCCTGCCATTGAAAAGCAGGGCGACCTTGCGGCGCTTCTTACAAATCTTAACGAGGGTGACGTTCTTTTTATCGACGAGATACACCGTCTGTCGAGAAACGTTGAGGAAATTCTCTATCCTGCGATGGAGGACTTTGCGCTTGACATAATTATCGGTAAAGGGCCTGCGGCAAGAAGTATTCGTATCGACTTGCCTAAATTTACTCTTGTCGGTGCAACGACGCGTGCAGGACAGCTGTCAACTCCTCTTCGTGACAGATTCGGCGTGCCACTCAAATTAGACCTCTACACCCCTGATGACCTGGCTGTAATCGTTAAGAGAAGTGCAGGTATTTTGGGAAAGGAAATAACCGACGACGGAGCATACGAGATAGCCTCACGTTCAAGAGGAACTCCGAGAATTGCGAATAAGCTACTAAAGCGAGTTCGTGACTTTGCAGAGGTTGAGGGGCGCGAAAAAATTGACGCAGATATTGCCAATTATGCCCTCGGCAGACTCGAGATCGATGAGCTTGGGCTTGACGAAACAGACAGAAGAATGCTTGAGGCAATTATTAAATTTTATGACGGCGGCCCTGTCGGACTTGAAACGCTTGCGGCAACTATCGGCGAGGAAGCGGTTACTATCGAGGACGTTTACGAGCCATATCTTATGCAGATAGGATATTTGAGCAGAACTCCGCGAGGACGCTGTGTAACAAGACTTGCATACGAGCATTTAGAGTTGCCTTATCCTCAAAAAAAGCAGAGTCCGAGCGAACAGATAAATATGAATTTTGAGCAGTAAAAAGGAAAAATTATGGCAGAACTGAAAATTGCAGTACTTGATGCGTCAACGCTTGGTGACGATCTTGACCTATCTCCGCTCTCTGCC
>JAZRJC010000029.1:0-4092 GCA_045645605.1 Eubacteriales bacterium
TTCTCGTTCTGCGAGACGAAATGGAAAAAATCAAGGCTGCTGCCCGTCGTCGCAAGGAGAGGAGAACGAGCAGGGAAAATCGGGAGGAGTAATAAGTCGGAGGCCAAGCGGTCTTAGGAAGACAAATGTATGAAACAACTCCTTGGCTCACAGAACGACATGGCTACGATCCGACTTTTCTCGTTCTGCGAGACGAAATGGAAAAAATCAAGGCTGCTGCCCGTCGTCGCAAGGAGAGGAGAACGAGCAGGGAAAATCGGGAGGAGTAATATTTTTTGAAATCTATTGATAATACGGTCTGTTTATGATATAATCTAAGATTAGACGTATAAAATATTTTCATCACTGTTTTTTCGGAAAATTTTATTTGAATTTGTGGAGAATATTAATGAAAAAAATAAAAGAAAAATTATCTGTTGTAAAGGAAAAGGTGAAAAGAACTTTCAGACCGTTAAATAAGGTCATAATCCCCATAAAAAAGGTTACGTCGCCGGTGTTCTCTTTTTTTGCTAAGATTTTCTCGTACATAAAGAAAAAGAGAGAGGCGATGGGGGCGTGGACGAGAGTTGTCGATACGGCAGTTATCTCCTTCCTTATTGTGTTTTTCGTGGAAGCATACAGCCGTCATTCCTTCCCGCTTGCATTCGGCTTCCTTTTCGGTTCGATGCCCGTATTTGCACTCAACGTGCTTATCGTGTTTTTGATTTTGTCGGTTTCGATGCTCTTTCGGAAGAGACTGCCGATTCTCTATCTTTTGATAGCTCTGCTTTCGGCACTCGGTATTACAAACGGCATAGTTCTTCTCAACAGAGTGACTCCGTTTGCAATTACTGATATTCTGCTTGCAACCTCGGTTTGGGACGTATTTGCTATCTACCTTGAGCCTTGGCAGATAAATATGATTATAGTATTGTCCGCAATCGTGATTATAGGCATTATAAGTATGTTCATTTTTATGCCGAGAGAGAAGGTTTCCTATCTTCACGCATTCGGCTCGATAGCTGTGTCCGCCATGCTTATTTTTGCTATGATTCCATTGTTTTTAAGCAAAGGTCTGCTTCCCGAGCGTTTTACCAATCTCGGCACAGCTTATAAGGAAAACGGATTCTTTTATTGCTTTTCGGTTGGTGTTTTTGATATGGGTATTGACAAGCCAGACGATTACACCGAGGAGTCGATTGATACGCTTCTTACCGACATCGGCGTCGGAAAGAACTCGAAGGATGAAAAGCCAAATATAATTATTGTTCAGCTTGAATCCTATTTTGACGTAACAAGACTTAACGGAATTACTTTTTCAAGGAATCCCGTTGCTAATTTCAAGGCGCTTCAGGAAACCGGATCTACGGGTATGCTTGGCGTACCGTCGATAGGTGCGGGAACGGCAAATACCGAGTTTGAGGTTCTGTCAGGTATGAGCCTTGACTATTTTGGTGCGGGAGAATATCCTTATAAAACTATTATGCAGAGCACGACCTGCGAGACTATTTGCTACAACCTGAAGGAGCAGGGGTACGGAACTCACGCGATACATAACCATTCGGGTACCTTCTATGACAGACATAAGGTTTACGCAAATCTCGGCTTTGACACCTTTGCGGGTGCCGAATATATGCCGAACGTGAAAAAGAACGTTATCGGCTGGGAGGAGGACGCTGTTCTTACCGAGGAGGTTATGAAGGCACTCAGGTCAACTCCTGAGAAGGACTTTGTGTTCACGGTATCGGTGCAGCCTCACGGAAAATATCCCGATAAGCCGAAGGGCGACGGTGATATTGAGGTTTATGGAATCGAGGACGAGGGAACGAGATACGCCTGGCAGTTCTATATAAACGAGCTTGCTGACACAGACGCCTTTATCGGAGACCTTGTTGCGCAGCTTTCAGAATTTGACGAGGATACGGTTGTGGTTTTCTACGGCGACCATCTTCCGAACCTTGAGATGAACGAAAGTATGCTCAAGGACGGCAATCTTTTCCTTACCGAATACGTAATTTGGGCAAATTTCGAGATGGAAAAGCAGGATAAGGATCTTGAGGCGTTCCAGCTTGCGGCAGAGACTCTTGACAGAGTCGGCTTCAGTAACGGTATTTTCACAAAGCTTCATCAGAACTATTCTGATAACGAGAACTATCTTCACGCGCTTGAGCTTCTTGAATACGACGTTCTTTACGGTGATTATAACGTATATGGTGGAAATCAGTTCTATCTTCCGACCGATATGAAGCTTGGAACGACGCCGATAACTATCAAGTCGTACGGAATCGTTGACAACGAGCTTATTATTTACGGCGAGGGCTTTACGAAATTCTCGCATATTATGATAGACGGCAAGGAAATCAAGACGAAAAGAGATAAGGATGGCGGTTATTCCTTCCTTAAAACTCCGCTTGATTTCGGGGATGAAACCGAAATAATTATAACCGTCGGTCAGATTACGAAAAAGGGCGTATTTATGAGCGAAACCGATCCGTTTACCATCATTATTCCGAGAAGGAGCGAGGAAGTGACGGAGGAGGCTGACGAGATGGGCGATATCGCACAAGCGAGAATTATTCCCGTTCCCGCGGCATCTGTTTCTCAATAATTGAATATCAAACAAATCGCGCGGCAATTTTGCCGTGCGGTTTTGATTTTGCCAGTTTCCGAGCCCTAATTTATATTTTAATATATAATATTATAAAATCTCGTAAAATCTCTTGACATATAGGTGTTTTGAGTGTAAAATATAATAAGGCGTAGTGTTTTTCTATGCCCCTGAAAATGAATAAAAAAATAAAAACAAGGAGGTGCTTTATGAAAGACATACTGATTCCTATGGTAGCGGCAGTTGTGGCGCTTATAATCGGTATCGTGGCAGGCTCTCTCTTCCGTAAGAAGATTGCCGAGGCAAAGATAGGCTCAGCCGAAAAAGAGGCAAAGCGTATCATTGACGACAGCAAAAAGGAAGCTGAAGAAATCAAGAAGCTTGCGGAAACCCGCAAGAAAGAAGCTTTGATTGAAGCTAAAGAAGAAATTCTTCAGAACAAAAACGAAGCCGACCGCGAAATCAAGGAACGTCGCAAAGAGATTACAAATCAAGAACGCAGACTTACGCAAAAAGAAGAAAATCTCGACAAGAAGATGGAAGCTATCGAGCGCAAGAATGAAACTCTTGATAAGAAGATCAAGGAAAACGAGCTTGAACGTGAGAAGATAGCTGAAATCATGCGTCAGCAGGAAAAGAAGCTTGAAGAGGTTGCAGGTTATTCCGCAGAGCAGGCAAAGGCAGAGCTTATTGAGCGAGTTGAGTCAGAGATCAAGGACGAGCTTGCACAGAAGATGCTTGAGCTTGAGGCTCAGTTCAAGGAAGAGGCAGACGACAAGGCAAGAAATATTATTTCTCTTGCGATTCAGCGCTTTGCAGCAGACCACGTAACAGAAGCTACGATTTCTGTTGTGCCGTTGCCCAACGATGAAATGAAGGGTAGAATCATCGGTCGTGAGGGACGTAACATTCAGAAGCTTGAAACGCTTACCGGCGTTGAGCTGATTATTGACGATACTCCCGAGGCTATCACCCTTTCGGGATTTGACCCTGTTCGCCGTGAGGTTGCAAGACTTGCTCTTGAAAAGCTCATTTCGGACGGAAGAATTCATCCCGCAAGAATTGAAGAAACAGTAGAAAAAGCAAAGAAGGAAGTAGATGCATCTGTTAAGCAGGCAGGTGAGCGCGCCGTATTTGAGGTTGGTGTTCACGGAATTAACCCCGAGCTTGTAAAGCTTTTGGGAAGACTGCGTTACAGAACGAGCTACGGACAGAATGTATTACAGCATTCAATCGAGGTTGCATTCTTGTCTGGCATAATTGCCGACGAGCTTGGTGTTGACAGCACAGTTGCACGTCGCGCAGGACTTTTGCACGATATCGGAAAAGCCGCACCGCATAACGTTGAAGGCTCACACGTTGAGATAGGCGTAATGCTGGCAAAACGCTACAAGGAAAGCAAAGAGGTCATTCACGCAATTGAGGCACATCATAACGACGTTGATCCTCAGACGATAATCGCAATTATCGTACAGGCGGCAGATGCAATTTCAGCCGCAAGACCC
>JAZRJC010000030.1:0-24975 GCA_045645605.1 Eubacteriales bacterium
ATAAAGTCCCCTATCGCATATTCAGAGAGAGCCGACGAGCAGCTTTTCGGAAAGGGGAATGAGGGGGATGCCTTCTCTGCCCCGACGGAAGAAAACCGACCTTATACAAGCAATTATTATTTTGAGGACGAATTTTTTGACGACGAGGAAAGCATGGAAAATGAAAATGATGAAAAATATGTTTCGGAGAAGGAAGATGCACCGTCATTTTCCGGCGAAAAAAAGAGCCTTTTACAAAAGAAAAGCAAAAGAAGCGGTGATGACCGCTTCCTGCTTGCTTTAATATTTCTTTTGTTCGGAGAAGAAAATAACGAAAATAACGATATTCTTCCGCTTCTTCTTTTACTCCTCTTCCTCCAATAAATCGTAGAATGTAACAACCTTTGCAGGCCGCTTGATAGAAGGTGTACGAAGCTCCTTGATATCCTTCGCACGAACAAAGCCGAAAGAAATTTCAGACGTAGACTCAAGACTGAAATTAAAGGGCAACCCCCAATTCTCTGCCAGAACTCTGCAAAATTCAAGCACCTTTACATAAACCTTCAAAAATTTCTTGTAGTCGGGGAGAAGCTCGGTTGTTATGCTCACGCGAGGGAAAGGATATTCGGAATGAATCTTAACCTCGGCAAAGCGTGTTTTTGATGCGTCGGCAGAAAATTCAAGAATTGCCAAAAGCATAAAGGTAAATAATTCCCAATCGAAGCCCTTATCAAAGCTTCCCGAAAGATAATCTCCCGATATCTTCACACGAACTCCAACGAAATCGGCGATTTGCTGAATGCGAATAAACGCCCTTTCTGCTAAAACTCTGTCATGCGGAACGGGCAAAAAGAGTCGCTTCATTCTCTCGTGCATAGCGGTTACTCTTTCGTATGTCGAGGCATAGTCAATGCTCTCTTTCCTTGAAAAATCATTAACGTTCGGAAGAGTGCTGTCCTTTGCCGAATAGATAACGTAATCAATAAGCCTGTCTCTTGCAAGTGTTGCCGTATAGTCATAGCGCTCATCAAGCAAAATACCCAAAAAGGCTCTCGTTGAGAAATTCAGATAAGGATATATTAAAAGCGGCTTTTGGTCGTCTGACCTCTTTATAAGCAATTTGGTTACCCCGTCCGTATCCTTCAGATATTGACGAAGAAGACTCGTATCTGCTTCATCGAGACAGAAAAAAACACTTTCCTCTGTAAGCGCTCTTTGCGGATTTGATAATATCAAATTGCCTTTTGAGTCAAAAAGGATATAAGGATATCTCATTTCTATCTCCCATCATTCCCGCACTTGCTGCGGAAACTTATATTCAAGCTCGATATTGATTATTCCGCACGGAGATGCCTCCAAGGCAGCCGAAGCTATCTCGTCACAAAAGCTTGATTTGGCATCAACAAGCACGCGGAGATTATATCTTGTAAAAAGATAATTGATATCGGTTATTCTTTCCTTTGTGATATCCGACGCACTGACGGGCGCTATCTCATCCGTCCCCTCAAGCGCCTCAATATCGGTAAAATTCGAAACTATAATATCAAAATACGACGAAAGCTCCTTGAGCCTCAAGCTTGCGTCGTCGGCCGAAAGCTCCTTGTAGGAAAGAATTACCCCGAGCTTTTCGGAAAAGCTATCCGTGCGAATAATACCTGCAAGCGCTTTCAAAACAGCTGAATAATCAACGTCCTCCTTCTCATCATAAAAGAGGATAACCTCTGCTACTCCACCCGAATAAAGCTCCTTTATAAGCGCCGCCTCATAAGACAGAACCGCGTCAAGGGCTTCATCGGTGTAATCTCCGGCGGTGATATTAAAAATCACCGTAACGGATATTTCAGCCTCGGAAAATTCGCTGACAACAGTTTCAATCGTTGGCAGATCACAATCAGAGTCCTGCAGGGAAAGTGCCTTTGCCACCTCAGAGGAGAAAAGCGGCTTACCATAAGCGTCATTGAATTTAATAGCCACCGCGTCTCCGAATTTTTCTCCGTCCTCTTCAATTATGCGGCGGATGATCTTGGAGGCGTTTCCCTCTGTCAAACCCTTTATCGAAAAATAACCTGCATAAAAATCGTTGTCAAGACCGGCGGTAAGCTCAGCCGACGTGTCCGGCAGCTTTTGAGACAAGTCGTGAAACGTATCCTCCGGATATGCCGTGCTCTCAACCTTATCCTTCAGATAAAGTCCCAGAAAAACAGAGCCGATAGCGACAAGCACCATAATTATGGTAACGATGAGAGCCGTTATCTTTCTTCTTTTCTGATTAACTCTTCTCTGTCCGCTGTATCTATGCTTTTTATGACGTAGCTTCAAGACAAAAATCCTCCGTTACTTAATTTCGGTAAGCTTAATTCTCGACCCAAAGTCTGTCACAGAGGTGTCAGCCTCCTCGGCAAGAGAATCAAGCATATTGTCAAGCATAACGTAAAGATAACGCATTTTCAGTGATTCAAAATTCTTTTCGATGTATGCGTCTTCCTTTTCAAGTCTTTGGATAATATAAAATCCCGAGGGGACCTCAACGACCTCGCTTATCTCACCGACACCAAGAGCAAATGCAGCATTCTCATATTCCATATCGAACTCGCCACGTGTGAAATAAACCCCGTCAAGAGTAGTCAGTGTATAGTCCTCGCTATATCTGCCTATCATGCTTTTCATAGACGCACCGTCATGAAGCTGTGCAAGAACGTCCTTTGCCGTATCGTAATTCGCCTCAATATCGTCTCCGTCGTCATTACCGATATAAACGTGCCACGTTCTTATAAAATTATCGCCCTTTATGTATTCAAGTGCGGTTTCGTCGTCCGCCTTTATCGTTCCGTCCTTATAAAGCTCGGCCTCAAGAAGAGCGCGCATTTCCTCAAGTGCAAAATAATAGCGTAGACAGTGGTCTGTCATTCCATTTTCCTGGAGCTCCGAAAGATAAGCGTCCTTGCCGCCCGCTTCCTCTGCGATACTGTCGATTTTTGTCTGTACGGCATCTGCAACGTCGTCTTTTTCAGGAGTTATTCCGTACTCGCGGCAAAGCGATAAAAGCACCGCATTTTTCCTTGCGCTCCTCATTACAAAATCGGTCAGCCTTTCCTCAAGGTCAGCACTGCCAAGCTCCTCTTCCGTTGCGCCTTTTATATAGTTTACCGCAAGATAACGGATCTCTTCGTAATAAACGTCCACACCGTCAACCGTCATAAACACCTTTTGCTCGTCGCCCTTTCCCTTTATAGGCCCTATTCCGCTTGAGCAAGCAACAAGAGTAAGCGATGCAAGCAGGATAAATACGGATATTATTCGTTTTATTTTCATTGTTTCCTTTCCTTTTAACCGTCCGAGCAAAATTAATCCTCTGCCGGGCGGCTACCCTTTTATTTTACCTGATTCGACATTTTATATTATACACCAATATTATTAAATATTTGTGAATTTTCACAATATTTCAAAAAAAGAGCACAAATTTTTTCAAAGCTATTGAAATGGCAGTTTTTTTTTATTATAATTGTAGTAGTAAACTTCAAAGAAAGGACTTTTCCTATGGACGCTGTATATTCAATAAAATTAAAAAAGCTCATAGAAAGATTCAAGCTTGAGCCTGCTTATCTGCCGAAGGATGCAGAGGAAATTGACATAACAAAGCCCGACCTTGAACGTCCGGGATTGGCTCTTACAGGCTTTTTTGAAATGTTTGAGAGAACGAGAATTCAAATTTTCGGAAAGGCAGAGCACGCATACCTTGCCGAGCTATCTCCCTCCGAGAGAGCTATTCGCGTTGAAAACTATATGAAAATGCAGCCCGTTGCCCTGATTTTCTCCTCCGACCTTCCCATTTTCGAGGAAATTATAAAGCACGCCGAGATAAACTCGGTTCCCGTGCTTAAGAGCAACCAGCGGACAAGCCCTCTTCTTGCCGCGATTATCGCGTATCTGCACGTTGAATTAGCCCCGAGAATTACTCGACACGCAGTTCTCGTCGAGGTTTACGGCGAGGGCCTTTTGCTTCTTGGAGACAGCGGAATAGGTAAGAGCGAAACTGCCATCGAGCTTGTAAAGCGAGGGCACAGACTTATCGCAGACGATGCCGTTGAAATAAAGCGAGTATCTGCCACAACTCTTGTCGGAAGCGCTCCCGAAATCATACGTCACTACGTTGAGCTTCGAGGCATTGGAATTATTGACGTCAAGCGTCTTTTCGGCTTCGGCGCCGTTAAGGATACCGAGAAGATCGACCTCGTTATCAATCTTGAACAATGGGTTCAGGGAAAAATGTACGACCGTCTGGGTCTTGAAAACGAAACGATTGAGATGCTCGGAATCGAGGTTCCCGCGATAACGATACCCGTCTCTCCGGGACGAAATCTTGCAATTATTCTTGAAATTGCGGCGATGAATAACCGTCAGAAAAAAATGGGCTTCAACACCGCCGAGGAATTTAATAAAAAGCTTTTGGAGCAAATGGAAAACAGCGCCGCAGGAAACTCCATATAAGTTATTTATATAGCGGTCAAATCCTTATCGCAAAAATTTGAGGCTGTTGCACTTACGCAGATATTTCTGCTAATGCAACAGCCTCTTTTTTCTTTTGCTTCGGCTATATACTATATTTCAAAGGTTTCGATATCAATAGCGTCACCGAGAGGTAAGGAATAAATGCAAACCCGACTCGGGTCTTTTCCGAAAATCTCACGAACGGCGCGTCTGTAATAGGAAAGCTGCTGTGAATGACGCTCGGTCAGCTTCTTTTTTGCAAGAGATAGGTTCATAATCTCCTCGTTCGTTAAATAGTCGGTTTTGTAATCACAAAGAGTAATTTCTCCGTCCGCCCCGACAATTATAAGGTCGATAACGCCCTGAACCACCAAAAACTCACCCGCAAGCTCTGCCAGAAGCTCCTCGTTTTTAGTAAACGATGAAGCCGGCAGCTTCATATTGAATCTTTGCTCTCTATATACGCGGGAGGCACGCTTCAAGGACGAATAGAAATCGCTCCCAAAGAAGGCAGAAAGATGCGAAACGTTAATAGCGTCTCCAAGCTCCCTTGTGATAAAGCCTTGCTCGATAAGTCTTGCAATCTCTTCCGTCGGGCCATACCGCTCAACACGCAAAAAATCGCAGAACTGCAAAAAGGTGTGCGTTGCCGTTCCCTTTTGGGCAGAGGTGATTTTTTCCTTGTCACTAAGCATAAAGGACGGGGCCTCGGCAAGAGAAATATCCTCATCGGAAAGCGTTGCCGTCTCTCCCTCCGCCTCGTCGAGTATATCGGGATATAGCCTTGATACCGATAGCTTTGCAGGGAGGGAGGAAAGATGCGAATATTCATAATTAAAGGAAAATCTCTCCTTTAATTTTTTATAAATATCCTCTGCTGTATCACCGTGTACCTCCCCATTTTGTATCTCCCCGAGATCAAAACTGAAATCACGGCAGATCGGCTCAACCTCGTTTACGGGAATCCTCAAAATCTCACAGAAATCACGATAGTCCTTATTATGAAGCGACGCCATCACCCATTCGGTGTAGCTTCCGGCTCTCATAACCGAATACCGAGAGCCGTATTCTGCAAGAATCGTCTCCTCAATTCCCTTTTTGTCATAATCATAGGCCGACACAAGATAAAGACGCTCTCTCGCCCTTGTCAGCGCAACGTAGAAGATTCTCATCTCCTCCTCCGTGTCGTCAAGAGCAGTCTTATCGCAAATAACCTCAAACGGATTTTCTATATAGGCAAGTCCCGTCCTGTCGCGTCCTCTTATGTAAAAGCCAAGGTCGTAATCAAAGGATATAACCCCGCCCTTTGCTTTATGACTCATATCCTTTGCCAAAACGAAGCAAACGGGAAACTCAAGCCCCTTCGAATTATGAATAGTCATAACCTTAACGCTGTTCTCTCCCTCAATATTCGCAGGCGGCTCGATTTCTGTACCCGACTCGATTATATTGTTTATGTAATTGATAAAATTGTAAAGTCCCTTGAATGACCCTGCCTCAAAGCGTCTTGCGTAATCGTAAAGAAGGAGCAGGTTCGCTCTTCTCGTCTCGGGCGAGGTGTCCGAATACTCCCCATCTCCGACAAGCGCCATCATAGAAGTATCCGAATAAAGATACTGCAAAAGCTGGGGCGCAGGAAGTGACGCTGCTATTTCTCTATATTGATTGAGCTTTGAAAGAAAATAAGCAACCTTATCGTATAACGGATTTTCCTCCTTCTCGCAGCCCGCTATATAGCTTTGCAAATCATCATAAAGAGTATTCTGCTTTTCACGGCGAAGAATTATAAGCTCGTCAATATTAAAGCCGTAAAGGGGTGAGCGAAGAACAGCCGCAAGATAAACGTCCTTCATCGGATTGTCGATAACGTTAAGCAGGCTCATCGCAAGCAAAACCTCGGCGTTATCAAAATAATAAACGTCGGGCTTTGAATAGCAAGGCACACCGCTCTCTGTCAGTGCAAGAGCACAGAGCGAAACCTCTTTATTACTTCTCGCCAAAACGGCAATATCACAGGGTTCAATGCTCCTCTCGCCATCCCTTGCGGCAACTGTTGCACCCGACGAGAGCAGCCGCTTGATTTCGGACACAACGTACCTTACCTCAAGCATTCTTGCGTTTTCCGAGATTTTCTCGTCACCAACATTCACGCTCCTCTTCAGAAGCACCGTCTTCACCTTCTCGGGAGTTCTTCCGCCCATCAGCTTTTTCTTGCCGCACACAAGGTCGTCGGCCTCTGTATATGAGATACTGTTCCTGCCATTTGTAAACATAAATCTGCAGACGTTATTTACAAAGTCAACAACAGGCTCGTCGCAGCGGAAGTTTTCCGACATATATATCGTTTTTCCCGCGGCTTTGTCCGAGTCACACTCCTCAATATTCGGGAATTTTGACTTATAGGAAATAAAAACGTCGGGATTCGTTCCTCTGAATCGATAAATGCTCTGCTTGATGTCGCCTACCATAAATCTGTTGTCGGGACGTGAAATAGCGGCAAAAATCAAGTCCTGAACGCTATCGGTATCCTGATATTCGTCGATATAAATCTCCTCTATCTGCTTTGAATATTCCCTTGCAAATTGCGTCGGCTGCTTGTTCTCATCAAGGAAAAGCCTATAGGCATTACGCTTGTTGTCATTAAAATCGCAAAGATTTCTTGCCATCTTTGCCTCGGAAAATGCCTTGTGGAAATCTGTCAGCAGATCGTACAGTACGTCAAGCATATCTGCCGTCGCAAAAAAGCTTTCCTTTATCTGCTCCGCGTCGCAGGTATAATATTTTGCTATCCTTGAAAGCTCCTTGATCCAATCGCTGCGAAGCTGCTTTATTACTTCAATTTTTTCCTCTTTATCTCCGCGGTATGAGCCGAGCCCTGTCTTCTCAAACGTAGAGATAAGATCTCGTGCCCTCTCATAATCATCGCGAAGCAGAGCATCGTTTATTGCCTTGTAGCTGTCGTAATCCGCGTTGAAGGCTTCGCCGTATGCCTTCTTGAGCTTATCATGTCCCTTTATGTAATCTATAGACTCTGTCTGTTGGGAGAGCGTCTCCGAAAAGAAATCAAGAGAAATTTCCTTGACCATATTTCCTATTCTGCTTCGGAAATACGGCTTCTCCGAATCGGAACGCATAATATCCGCGTGAATTTTAAGAAGCTCCAAAAACTCCGGATAAGAGCATAGATCCTCGTACAGCTCTATAAAAAGCTTAACCGTCGATTCCTTTCCTCTTGAATCAACGAAGGAATCCATAAAATTAAAAAATTCCTCTTTTTCGTATTTTTCTCTTATGGTGTTTTCCATCGTTTCAATCATTAAAAGCTTGCAATCGTTTGTATCCATAATAGAAAAGGACGCAGGCAAGCCGAGTCTGCCGAAATTAGCCTTAACGACAGACAGATAAAAGGAGTCGATCGTGCATATTTTAGCGTTACCGAGTGCGAGCATCTGACGGCCAAGGTGCTTGCTCGTGGGATTTTTCGCAAGAGCCTCTCCGATAGCGTCCGAAATTTTTGATTTCAGGTCAGCGGCAGACGCCTTTGTGAAGGTTACTATCAAAAATTTGCTGATTTCGGCGGGGTTTTCTTCATCTGTCAGCTTTCTTATAATTCTCTCGGTAAGAGTGGTCGTCTTTCCCGAGCCTGCCGCCGCCGAAACAAGAATACTGCTCTCTCTTGCCTCTATTGCAAGGCCTTGCGAGTGTGTCCAATCAGCCATTTTCGATCTCCTCCTCTTCTGAATTTTTCGTGATATGCTCAACACGGCAAACCGCCCTCATCGAGCAGTATAGACACGAGCTTTTTCCGTCCACGTCCTTTGGACAGACGTTGACATCTCCTCGACGAAGCTCGGACAAAATTGTCACAAGCGTCCTCTCAAGCTCGCCGTATATCTCGGAAAACTCCTCTGCCGTTTTTAGCGGTGAATTCTTTGTCCTTCCGCCGCAGCCCGACATAATATATTTGAAATCCTTGTTTTTGTTATATGCCGTAAGCAGCTTCTCGTCGCCAAGCAAAAAGCCCTTTCTCTTCACCTTATCATCGGCACGCGCAAGAATTTCATCATCATTCTCTCCGATCTTCGCACCAAAAGCCTCGGTTTTTGAAGAAATATAAACGACGCCCGCAGGCTTGATTTCTCCACTCGGCGGACAGCCGAGAAGCTCCCTCGCTTTTGTGTTTTCATTCTGGCAAAGCGAAAACAGATAGAGAAGCATCTGAAGATTAAGTCCCTCTTTTACGTCAGAAAGACTGATATTCTTATCACCCGTCTTGTAGTCAACGACCTTGCAATATATATCGTCCCCGTCGCGAAGAATATCAACTCTGTCAACAACACCCTTAAGCGTACCCGTCGTTTTCCCATCCTCAAGAGTGAATTTTATCGGAGGGACAGCACCCTTGTCCGTGTCGTTTATCTTTAACTCGAAAAAGGTTGGAACAAATTTACTTTCCGAAATTTCACGAGCCACGTTCTTTACAATAAACCTTGCCAAAAATCTCATTTTATAAAGCGTGTGCTTAACTCTCGGCTCGGCCAAGGCCCTCTCGGGAAGCAGCTCTTCTATAAGCTCTGCAAGATGCTTTTCAATCAGCTCGTCAAGTTTCTCCTCGGAAAGTGCGGAATTAAAGCCGTGCTCGTCGGTTATTGACAATATGATTTTTTCCAAAATTGCGTGGATAAGCGTACCCGTATCCAAAAGAGAAAATTTATTCTTCTCCTCGTGACGCAGGTGAAGTATATGCTCACAGCAATAGTTGAAATGGCATTTCACGTATCTCTCGAGTGCCGTTGGCGAAAATGACATATACTCCCCGAAAAGCTCGTCTGTCAACTCCTTGTCTATCTTACACAGTGTCTGACTCGTTGGGATAGAGAGCATTTTATAAAATCTGTCAAAATCCTCATCCTCGGATAAAATTCTCTCAACAGCTTCTCCGGCAGAAGTACCCGAGCGAACAAGCTGACGCATATATTCCCTTGCCTTCTCTTTATTATAGAGTCTGTCCTCAATCGGAATATCCGAAAAGACGATAGGCGTTACACCTACAAGATGCTTTATGCGATTATACGCCAGAGAAGGCTTTCTCTCCTCTTTCGTCCCCTCGATTTTAGATACCGAATACGTGCCGACAAGCATTTCCGAGGGGGAGGAAATTGCACGGTAGATATAGAACAGCTCCTCCGAATTTTTCGTTGTACTGTCGGAGGACAGGGTTATGCCAAGCTCGGACAGACGCTTTTTATCCTCATCCGAGAAAACCTCGTTTTCCTTCACCGTTTCGGGAAAAATTCCATCATTCAGTCCCAGAAGAATTACGCACCTCGGAGAATTTGCCCTGAAAACAGAGGCAGAGCCTATGCTCACCTCGTCACAGGAGGTTGGAATCGTTCCTATTGAGATATTATCAAAAATAATCCTTAGTGCCTCGTCAAATTCAGGAAGACTAAACCTTTCCTCGTTTTCTATGTCAGCAACGGCATCAAGTGCCGACAAAACGCTGTTGTAAAGCTGAATATTCTCGGACGCACTCTTCTTTTTGCCCTCCGAATATTCTCTTTTTGCCCTCTCATGAAGCTGTTCTCTTATATTCAGATCTTCAAGAAATTCAAATAATGCACGGCAAAGCTCCTTGTTGTCCTCAGCCGAGTCAAGCGAATTGAAAAATCTCACCAAGGGTAGCACCACAGCCCTTCTGCAAGAATTTACCTCTCCTAAAATCTTCTCATCCGCTTCATCAACCTCGCCAACGTAAGCATAAGGCTTCATATTCCAATCGTCACCGATATAGGCATTCCCCGATATGCTCCAACGCCAGATATAGTCCTCAAAAAGATCAATTGAGTGGACGGGAATATCTACAAATCCCGTTTTAACGTATGATATAACGTCCTCATACCGCCAATTTGAAATTTTTATCCTTAAGGCAGACAGAATAAGCTTTATCAAGGGCTTCGCGGTAACGTCGGTGCTCTTCGACATAAAATACGGGATCCCCGCTTTTTCGAGGGCCACGTCGATAATTCCTTGATAGTCCTCCGCGTTTCTCGCAAGCACCGCAATATCACGGTATCTCATTCCCTCTGATACGAGACGCAATACCGTCATCGCCACGGCATCGGCCTCCTCATATTCGTTGTTACAGCTATACAGAATAACATCCCCACGGCTTTCCTCGGGCTTTTCTATATCAGTTTTTCCAAAGCTCCATATATGCTTACCGAGAAGCTTCAGAGTATCGCTCTTCGTTCTGTAATTTTCGGTAAGGCAGATTTCGTTTACCGCTATTTTTTGTCTCTCTGCAATTTTATTGAGGCGCTCAAGCGTCTCGAGAGTTTTGTCGAAGTGAACTCCATATCGTGCCTCACAATCGATACAAACGCTTATAAAGGTGTCATCGGCACCTACAAAAATCTCCTTTATTATCTCATACTCCTGAAGAGTAAAGTCTGTAAACGAATCTATATAGACGTTACATCCGCTAAAAAAATCATGCTCCGCAAGTACCCGCTGAAGCCGTGCAAGATCCTCCGCGCCGTCTCCGTATTCTCCGACGTTATTTTCGTAAGCTGCATAGATCAGCAAAAGGTCGGTGAGCTTTGCGTAAAGAGGACTTTCAGTGTCAAGCTTATCTCTCACAGCCTCAAGCCTTGCAGGAGTTACGCAATATGCCTTCAGTTCCCCTACTGCAGAGAGCATAAGAGAGGAAAGAGCCTTGTCGCATCTTCCGCCGTATTCTGTCAGAAGCGGAGAAACACCTCGCAGTGTATTCCACATAGCAAGTGCCTTTACGCCTCGGCTTACGTATTTATATGAAAGACCACCGTATTCTCTGAACACCCTGTTGGCAAGTCTTGTAAAGTTCAAAGCCTCAAAGCTTAATTGAGCAGAGGGCGGAAGAATGTCGAGCATTCTGCGTTCCACATCAACAGTTTGCTGTTCGGGAACTATCAAAAATACTCTTTTCCCATTTTTTATATCCTCTTTTATTTTTTCTTCGACAAGGTGCGTTTTGCCGCAGCCCGAGCCTCCAATGATTAAATTAAGCATAATTTCTGCCTTTCTTTAATTTTGGTTTTCGGTTATACTCAAATTCCTTAAAATCGTTTCTCTTTTTCTCCAGGAATACGCCCGACGGGAAAATTCTTCATCCGTCATATTTTGAACGTCATCAGACGTTAGTTTTTCTATTCTGTTCTCTCGGAAATAGTCGATCGGCGTTATGATCGTTCCGCTCCGCACAGCCTTCTCCGTATGCGGACAAACGTTTTGACATACGTCACAGCCCCAAGCAATTCGGCTCTCTTTGATAATTGCTGTCTCGCCCTCGGTAAGCATTCCTTTTTTTTGGTTAAGCTCTGATAGGCACTCTCCCGAAATAGAAAAAGGACAGCTTTCCGCACACCTGCCGCAATTCTCACAGCCGCGTATTTCGTGCAGCTCGGTTTCAATATGCAGGTCTGTAATTATCTCCCCGAGAAAAACAAAGGAGGAATATTTTTCCGTTATAAGAAGTCTGTTCTTGCCGATAACGCCAAGTCCTCCAAGGGCTGCCGCGTGGACCTCGTCGATCGGCGAATGGTCAGAAAATCCGACGAATTTATTTTTCGGAAATTTTTCACAAATCCTCGGAATTATCCTCTCGAAAAGCTCAGAAAAATAAAGATGATAATCTCGCGGAACGGCATATACCGATACGTTACAGCCATCCCCTGTCGGCAGAAAATAAGGAACTGCAAATACTATTGCCACACAGTCCTCTGTAAAGTCGTTTTTTGTCAGCAAATACTCTCGCCCGATCTTACAAGCCTCAAGTGGGACTGCCGAAAAATATTCGATTTTTTCGTCCTTCAATATCTCACCGATAAGGCTCACAAAATCCATAAATCAAACTCCTATTTCCGCGTATATTTCGAGAAGTCTCTCCTCAATTTCGTTTTTACGCTCCTCAAGCTCTGCGGCACGCTTGTAATCTGTTGCCGCAGATCCATATAGCTCTGCCTCGTTTTCTTCAAGCTCGGCTTCAAGCTCCTCGGCTTCCTTCTTGAGCCTCTCAAGTCTTTTTTGCTCACGGCGGTCGTCCGAGCGGCTCTTTTTTCTATCAATATACTGCTGCTTTTCTTCGCTTATATTGCTTTGAGGAGTAAGCACCGCACCACCGGCACCACCCATCCGTTCCGCACGGCTCTCACGGAAGCGAATAAATTCGTCGTAGCCCTCACCGACGTGAATAATACCGTAATCAAGCAGATCTCCCTCGCCGACCCCTGGCGCAATCTCAATAATTCTCGTTGCAAGCTTGTCTATAAAATATCTGTCGTGCGATACTGTGATAATAGTTCCGTCGTAATTCTCAAGAGCCTGCTCAAGTGCCTCGCGAGAACTTATATCAAGGTGGTTCGTCGGCTCGTCAAGAATCAGCAGATTGATTTTCGACAAAATAAGCTTTGATAGGGTAAGCCTTGCCCTCTCACCACCGCTTAGCACCGACACCTGCTTAAAAATGTCCTCTCCTCTGAAGCAAAATGCCGCAAGAGTGTTTCTTATCTCGGTTTCCGTCATATTCGGATACGTATCCCAAAGCTCGTCAAGAACTGTTTTTCTCATATCGAGATTTTGGTTTTCCTGATCGTAATATCCTATCTCGACGTTATACCCCGTTTCTATCCAACCGTCGTCGGGCGAAATCTTTCCCAAAAGCATCTTTATAAGCGTTGATTTACCGCAGCCGTTAGCACCGACGATAAACACCTTTTCGCGTCGTTTGACAAGGAATGAAATATCCGAAAACAGTTTTTTCTCATCAAACGCCTTCGAGAGATTTTTTACAGCAAGAACTTCGTTACCGCTCTCGCTCCCCTTTGAAAAGCTCATTTTTATGCCTCGGGGATCATTCTTCGGCGCTTCAAGCTTTACCATTCTGTCAAGCGCCTTCTGACGGCTCTCGGCTGCAATAATATTCTTCTCTCTGTTCCAGGCCCTCTGCTGTGCTATATACGCCTCCTGACGGGCAATTTCCTTTTGCTGATTCTTATAGCGACGCTCCTCTATCTCGCGGTCGATTTTTCTCTGCTCCATGCTTTTCGTGTATCCGCCGTCGTAAAGCTTTGCGTGATGATGCTCTATATGAAGCGTTTTGTTTGTTATTTTATCAAGAAAATATCTGTCGTGCGAAACTATCAGAACATTCTTTTTGTATTGTGAAAGAAATGACTCAAGCCAGGCAAGAGTTTCTATATCAAGATGGTTTGTCGGCTCGTCAAGCAGAAGAACATCAGGCTCACGGCAAAGCTGCTTTGCAAGGGCAAGTCTTGTTCTCTGTCCTCCGCTAAGTGCCTTTACCGACAAGGACTGCATATCCTCCAAAAAGCCCATTTTCTTCAGAATCGACGCACATCTTCCGCGAAATTCCATACCTCCGTCAGCAATAAATTTCGCATAAAGCTCGGTGTATTCCGCCGTCGCCGAATCGTATTTTTCATCGTGCACCGTATTTTCACGCAAAAATTTCTCAAGTTCGGCAATTCTCTCCTCTTTTCTGATAAGCTCGGGAAATGCCGCGTACATCTGTTCAATTACACTCTCTCCGCAAAGGCTCGATTCCTCAAAAGCTCCGTCCTGCGTAAGTATTCCAACCGTTTTATCCTTTGAGATGAAAACGTTTCCGCTATCGGGAGTGTATTCGCCCGTAATCAATTTAAAAAGCGTGGACTTGCCGCATCCGTTAACTCCGATAATACCAAGCTTATCGCCCTCCTCAAGAGAAAAAGAAACGTTCTCAAGTATTATATTCGTACCTCTGCCCCAGGAAAGGGACTCAACGCTGATTCCTGTCATATTACATCCTTAAATTTAATTTTCATCTCAACCGCCACGCCGAGTATTCTTGCCATTCCGCTCTCAAAGTCCTCGGGACTCAGCTCAATAGGCTCATAGTCATCGTTCTCGGGCATAAGGAAAATCTTCCTGTTCCGCTTCATAAAACGCTTAACCGTTGCACTGTCGCCGCCGACAAGACACGCAACTATATCTCCGTTTGAGGCATACTGCTGCTTACGGAAAAGCACGAGCGAGCCGTTAACCATTCCGCAATCCTTCATGCTGTCCCCGCAAACGCTAAGATAAAAATAATCACGGAAGTCCTCACCTTGAGGAATGTGAGCCGTTTCGTGTCCCAGAATCGTTTCGTTAGTTATAATGGGGCTACCCGCCCTTATCTCACCTATTATCGGAACAAGCTTGTTGCATCTGTCATAAAAACCCTCGGCATCGGGGGAAGCTATCGACAAAACGTTCGATAAATCGTCGCCGAGAAGCTGCTCCATCGTGACATTCAGATAATCTGCGATAAGCTTGATCTTATCCGCCTTTGGTGCTGAACGGCGATTTTTCCAATCTGTAAAGGTTGAGGGGGAGATTCCCGTTGCTTTCGACACTTTATAGGAAGTGATGTTTTTCATTTTGAGAATTGCTTCATAATTTGCATAGCTCATAAAATTTTCTCACTTTCATTTGCATTTTTTCTTAAATTATTTCTGTTTTCCGAAATATTTTTGATAAAATACTTGACAATAGTTCTGATTTCCGTTATAATATTACCAAATCAGGAAGTATTTTTCGGTTTTCACAACTAAATTATAACCGATTTTTACGGATTTGTCAAGTATTTTTTCATTATATATTAAAGAAAACGGAGGAAAAATGTGTAAGGAATGTGGAAAGGTTTTTTGTTCTCGCGGCTGTCCGAGTTACGGAAATCCAAAAAGAGGCAGTTTGAGATTGTATGGCTATTGCAGTATTTGCGGTGATACTCTTTGCGGTGATACAAGGTCTTTTATCATCAAAAGCCACGGTATATGCGAATACTGTCTGAAAAATTTGAAGATATCCGAGCTTATGGAGGAATGCGGCGTCGATGACATAAGCGACGTCACGGATATGCTCGGCATCAAGGAAATATAAGCTCGGAGGTATTTATGAAGGAAATTATTAAAGCAGAAAACAAAAGCGACGTGGTAAGCTATCTCGAAAGCTACCGTTCAAACAAAAAGCTTATTCAGATGATGCGATACGAAAAGGAATATTTCAAGGACGACTTCGAGGAGAGTGTGAAGGACGGCGACTATCTTTCTCTGCCCGTCGGCGACGAGGTGCTCTTACGCTCTGCTATGTTCAAGGTCAGAAAATTCATAATGAGCATCGGAGAAAACAACTGCCGTCTGATTCTGTATTATCACTATATAAAGGGACAGCCTATAGCAAAATGTGCCGAGCTTTTGGGAGTCAGCCGTACAAGTGCCTTCAGACTCCGAAAAAAAGCACTGTCCATAGCGGAAAGAAAATACTCGGAAGAAAGGCTTTTACAAGAATTCAAGAAAAAACGAAATTTGGCTGTATAGCTTTCTTTTTACAGTCTGTACCAAAGAATGATAAATTTTATCTCTTGACATTATCGACTACGTTTGTTATAATATTTATAGTATATAGTATATAGTGGATGATTTTTGAAAGGAAGTATGCTATGAAGGATTTTTCCAAAATAATCGGCAACGAGACTCTTCTTGGAAAAATCTCGTCCGTTATAAGAGAAGGCAAGCTTCCTCACGCAATTATTCTTGAGGGAGACATTGGCACGGGCAAACACAAATTGGCCCTTAACATCGCCGCAGCTCTCTCCTGCGAAAACAGAAGCGACGAAATCCCCTGCATGAGCTGTAAAAGCTGCAGAAAGATTTTCGCAAAAATCTCCCCCGACGTTATTTACATAAAAAAAGAGAACGATAAGGCTCAGATGACGGTTGACGTTATCCGTCAGATACGCCGAGACGTAAGGCTCGTCCCGAACGACCTTGAGAAAAAGGTCTATATAATAGAGGACGCACATCTTATGAACACTCAGGCTCAAAATGCGTTTCTCCTGACTCTTGAGGAGCCTCCGAGCTATGTTCATTTTATCCTTATTTGCGAAACGGCAGCCGCTCTGCTTGAAACAGTGCGCTCAAGAGCGCAGATCTTCAGACTTGAGCCTGTTTCAGACGACAAAATCGCCGAATATCTGAAAAGCAATTCGAAAGAGGCTCTCGCACTTTACAATATGTCAAGGTCTGATTTTGACACCGTGGTATCCTCTGCTGCCGGCAGTATCGGCAAGGCTCTTTCTCTTTTGAGCGAAAAGGAGCGAAAGCCTATTTCGGATACAAGAAAATTAACCGAAAGCTTTCTTTATTGCCTCCTCTCTCTAAAAGGTAGAGAGGCTATTGACCTGATATTATCATTCTCTCAAAAAAGAGACGAGCTCTCCGGGCAGCTGACAAGCATTCAGACAGCCATTCGCGACCTTCTGGCGCTGAAGAAGGCGGATAATCCTCCCCTTTGCTTCTTTACAGACGCAGGGGTAGCATACGAGCTATCGACGAAGCACAAAGCGTCAAGGCTTATGAAAATATACACGCTTATTGAGTCTGCAAAGGAAAGGCTAAGGCTTAATTCAAACGTAAGGCTTACACTCTTTTCCTTGGCCTCCGATTGCGGATTGATTTAATAAAGCTTTATTCCAACAAGAAAGGAAACGGTCACAAAATGAACAACGAGCAGAATACTCAAAGACCGAGCAACGAAAGCAATAACCAGAACAAAAAACACGGCTATAAAAACAAAAACAAAAAGTTCTATCATCATAACCACCACAACAGAAATCAAGAGGGTGGTACGTCGGGAGCAAAAGCAAACGATGCTGACGTAAAGGCTAAAAACAGCACTGAAGAACTGATTGAAAACGAGAAGGATAATATTCTGAAGAACAATGAGGAAACAGAATATTCGATAACGGTCGATCTTTCCGAGGACGCAGATCTTCTTTCAACAGAGGTGCCAAAGCTCGACGAATCTCTTCCGAAGGTTGAGGTCATCGGAATCCGTTTCAGAACTGCGGGCAAAGTTTATTTCTTTGACCCCTGCGGCAAAAAGCTGAAGTCAGGCTCGCACGCAATAGTTGAAACCTCAAGAGGTCTTGAATACGGACACGTTGCTTTCGGAAATATGTTCGTTAACGAAAAGGACATAGTTCCTCCGCTTCGCCCCGTCGTTCGTATAGCCACCGAAGCTGACGCTGCCCGCTTTGAAGAAAACAGCAAAAAAGAGCAGGAGGCATTCAAAATCTGCTTAGGAAAAATCGAGGCACACAAGCTTGATATGAAGCTTGTTGACGTTGAATACACCTTTGATAACAGTAAGCTTCTTTTCTATTTTACAAGCTCGGGCAGAGTTGACTTCCGTGAGCTTGTAAAAGATCTGGCATCGGTTTTCCGCACGAGAATCGAGCTTCGTCAGATAGGTATTCGCGACGAGGCAAAGCTTATGGGTGGACTTGGTGTATGCGGTCGTCCGCTTTGCTGTAACAGTTTCTTGGCTGATTTCGTTCAGGTGTCGATAAAGATGGCAAAGGAGCAAAACCTATCACTCAATTCAAATAAAATCTCAGGTGCTTGCGGACGTCTTATGTGCTGTCTCAGATACGAGCAGGAGGCATACGAGGAAGAGATCCGCCTTTGCCCTCCCGTCGATGCTATCGTCAGAACAGAGGACGGCACAGGTACCGTTATCGAGCTCAACCCCATAGCAGGTCTTGTTAAGGTCAAGCTCGATGATAAGGATACACAGCCCAAATTCTATCATAGAGACACACTAAAGGTTATCAAAGTGCCAAAGGCAACAAACGAGGAAAAGGGCGACGAGGAGCCTGATTCCAACTGATTTTCCGTGACAATTATCAAATGATATCATTCAATATCGTAAAAATGTAACTTTTTGTGAAAAAACTGTTGCATTTTACGACATATATGGTATAATATACTTACTATTTTAATTTCGGAGGTGTAAAAAATGGCTTATAAGATTTCTGCTGATGAATGCATCGGTTGTGGCGCTTGTGTTGGCGAATGCCCCACAGAGGCGATTTCCGAGAATGACGGTGTTTATGTAATCGACGCTGATAAGTGCGCTGATTGCGGTGCTTGCGCTGACGCTTGTCCCGTTGGAGCACCCAAGGCTGAATAATTCGTTTTTCGGATTAGGCTACATATGCCAAGCGGAGCTTTTGCTCCGCTTGACGTTTTTATATTGAAATTTCATTTTGAGGTTTATTATAAATGAACAAAACCGAATTTGATTTTGAGCCTGTGCTCTACTCGGGCGAAACTATATCCGAGGTTAACGAGTCTCTTCGGCTGATACAGAAGAAAAACGGACTGACCTACGGCACGGACGCTTATCTTCTTTCCGCCTTCGTCAGAGCAAAGAAGCTTGGGGTGGCAGCAGACCTCGGCTCGGGCACGGGTATTATCTCGCTTCTTTGCGCAAGAAAAAACAAGTTTTCTCACATACACGCAATCGAGGTTCAGGAAAGCTTTGGCGAACTTATTTCGAGAAATGCCGAAATAAATAATCTGTCCGATAAAATCTCGGTGCTTTGCCGCGATCTGCGTGATATTACCTATGTCGATATAGGATACGAGCTTGATGCGGTTTTCTCTAACCCGCCTTATATGAGGACTGACAGCGGAAAGCGAAACGAAAAGGATGAAAAGTACATTGCGCGCCACGAGGTCCTTGGCGGAATCGACGATTTCTGCGCTGCGGCGGCACGACTTCTGAAATTCGGCGGCGTATTTTACTGCGTTTACCGCCCCGACAGACTCACGGATTTGATTTTTTCAATGCGGCAAAACAAATTAGAGCCGAAAAGAATGGTCTTTGTTCACGCAACAGACAAAAGCGAGCCGTCTGTGGTGCTTATTGAAGCAAAAAAAGGCGGGGCCTGCGGGTTGATTATGCTGCCTCCTCTGATTTTAAGCAAAATTGACGAAAACGGCACAACTACTATGAGTGAAAGAGCCGAGGAAATATACTCAAGGTGCAGCTTTGAGTAACCCTCTCGGTTACGGGTTATATATGAACGAACAGAAAAGAGTGCTTAGCTTTGTGCGGCGCGGTGTTGACGACTACAATATGATTGAAGAGGGAGACAAAATTGCCGTCGGTGTATCTGCCGGCAAGGATTCTCTGACCCTTCTTTACGCTATGGCACAGCTTCGCAGATTTTATCCGAAAAAATTCGAGCTTATCGCAATTACCGTCGATATGGGCTTTGAGGGAATGGATCTTACCCCCGTCAGAAAATTCTGCGAGGAGCTTGATGTAGAATTTCACGTTGTTCCAACGCAGATCGCAAAGGTCGTTTTTGATATCCGACAGGAATCAAGTCCTTGCTCTCTTTGTGCAAAAATGAGGCGAGGTGCGCTTCATTCAGCAGCCAAGGAGCTCGGATGCACCTCTGTTGCTCTCGGCCATCATTTTGACGATGCAGTTGACACCTTTATGCTGAATTTGTTTTTCGAAGGCAGAATCGGTTGCTTTTCCCCCGTTTCCTATCTTTCAAGAGTCGGAATAAAGCTGATAAGACCTATGCTTTATATGCCCGAGAAGGACGTCAGATACTTTGCCCAGAAAATTACGCTTCCGATAATAGAGTCCCCCTGCCCTGCAAACGGAAACACGGAGCGCGAGGAAATGAAGCAGCTTCTCTCGTCTCTTGACAGAAAATATAAAGGACTCCGTTATCGAATTTTCGGTGCTATGCAGCGTGCAGGCGTTGACGGCTTCCGAGAATTTGGAAGGCTTGACGGCATTAAGGCTTATTCGAATGACGAAGAGGACGAAAAATAACGAAGGATTATTATCCGAGCAGATTTGCTCTCCGATACGCCTTTATTTTCGCTTTTTTGCAAAAAAATCGTATTTTCTATTGACACGTGGAAAAAGCTGTGTTATAATTATTTGAAATAAGAGCTCTTTTGAGTTCTCTGAGATAGAGGCGCGCCTTGTAAATAGTATCACTCAAAAAATGCTGCCAAAGCTATGTGAGAAAGGTGCGGGCGCCGAAGTGAAGCACCATGGCAGGTGCTTTGGCTGGCAGTACGGAGAATATCCGTCCTGTTGTCGCAGAAATGCGGAGTGCTATCCTGCAAAATAATCCCTATTTGGATATTTTTGTACGAGATAGCTGCGGCTGTCTCGTTTTTATGTATAAAATTTAAGTTAATATATTTTTGGAGGAACTATGAAAAACACAGTATTTACAGGCGTTGCTACTGCAATCGTTACACCGCTTACACCTGAGGGAGTTGACTATAAAAAGTTCGGCGAACTTATCGAATGGCAGATAAACGAGGGCGTTGACGCTATCGTTGCCGTTGGTACAACGGGCGAGGGCTCTACCCTCTCGGATGCCGAGCATAAGGAAACTATTAAATTCTGCGTTGACAAGGTTGCAGGCAGAGTTCCCGTTATCGCCGGAACAGGCTCAAACGATACTGCGTATGCTATTGAGCTTACAAAATTCTCCTGCGAGGTTGGCGCTGACGCTATGCTTCTCGTAACACCTTACTATAACAAGGCTACGCAAAAGGGGCTTATCGAGTCCTTCCGTGCTATTGCGGACGCCTCAACAAAGCCCTGCATTCTCTATAACGTTCCCGGAAGAACAGGCTGTAACCTTCTTCCTTCATCAGTTTTAGCTCTTGCAGACCATCCAAACATCGTTGCAATAAAAGAGGCTTGCGGAAATATTTCCCAGATTGCCGAGCTTATTTCTCTCGTTGGCGACAAGCTCGACGTTTATTCAGGCAACGACGACCAGATAGTTCCCATTCTTTCGCTTGGCGGAAAGGGTGTAATTTCTGTTCTTTCAAATATTCTTCCGAAGGAAACCTGCGAGATTTGCGACAAGTTCTTTGAGGGCGACGTAAAAGGCTCTGCAGCGCTTCAGCTGAAGCTTCTCCCCCTTATCAACGCACTCTTCTGCGAGGTAAACCCGATCCCCGTAAAGGCAGCCGTTGCCGCTATGGGCTATTGCGAAAACTATCTCCGCCTCCCCCTCACTCCTATGGAGGAGGAGCACGAAAAGGTTTTGCTTTCTCTTATGAGAGAAGCGGGACTCAACGTTTAATATAAGGTTGGTGTCAATATGAAAATATTATTAAGCGGACTTTGTGGTCATATGGGTGCCGAGGTTGTTAAGCTTTGCGAAGCAAATTACCACGGTGCTGTTCTCACAGCCGGTGTTGATAAATTCGCATCGGACGCCGAATGCGTGCCCTGCGCTTCAGACTTCAGCGAGGCCTCTACCGACGTCGATTGCATCGTTGATTTTTCACATCACAGCTTAACCCACGAGCTTATTGACTTTGCAAAGAAAAACAATCTTCCCGTTGTCGTTGCTACAACAGGACAGACAGACGAGGAAATCTCGGAAATTATCGAGGCGTCAAAATCAATCCCCGTATTTTTCTCCGCAAATATGTCGTTTGGTATTGCAGTTCTCGTTGAGCTTGCTAAAAAGACGGCAGCTGCATTCCCTGATGGTGAAATTGAGATTATAGAAAAGCACCACGACAGAAAGCTTGATGCTCCGAGCGGCACTGCAAAAATGCTCTTTAACGAAATTAAAGAGGTAAGACCCTCGGCGGTTGCGAAAAACGGCAGAGATGGTCAGGCAAAGCGCGCTCCCGAGGAAATCGGTATTCACGCGCTCAGAATCGGCAACGTGGTAGGCGTTCACGAGGTTATCGTTGCCACGCAGAGCCAAACTATAACTCTTTGCCACGAGGCACACAGCCGTGCACTTTTTGCAGAAGGTGCTCTCGTTGCCGCAGAGTTCCTTTGCGGAAAGCCTAAAGGCCTTTATAATATGAAAAATCTCATCTAAAACAAATAAGGATAGTAAAATTTATGAATATAGCAATTTACGGTTACGGTAATCTCGGCCGCGGTGTTGAAGCGGCGGCTAAAAATTCACCCGACGTAAGCCTTTTGGGAATTTTCACAAGAAGGTCTCCCGAAAATGTCAAAAGCCCTCTTAACACACCTGTTTACAATGCGTCCGAGCTTCAGAGCTTCAAGGATAAGATAGACGTTTTGATCATCTGCGGCGGAAGTGCCACAGACCTTCCCGAAATGACCCCGTCACTCGCAAAGGACTTCAACGTAATCGACAGCTTTGATACTCACGCAACTATCCCCGCACATTTTGAAGCGGTTGATAAGGCTGCGTCTGATAACGGTCATATTGCCCTTATCTCGTGCGGTTGGGACCCAGGTATGTTTTCTATTGCTCGTCTTTACTCCTCGGCAATTCTGCCGAACGGACGCGATTATACCTTCTGGGGCAGAGGCGTCAGCCAAGGACATTCTGATGCCATCAGGCGCATCGATGGAGTTGTTGACGCAAGACAGTATACCGTTCCCGTTGAGTCTGCTCTCGAAGCAGTCAGAAGCGGTGACGAGCCCGAGCTTACAGTTCGTCAAAAGCACACGAGAGAATGCTACGTTGTAGCAGAGGAAAGTGCTGATCTTGCAAGAATCGAGTCCGAAATCAAAACTATGCCAAACTATTTCGCCGACTACGATACAACGGTTAATTTTATCTCGATCGACGAGCTTCGCGAAAAGCATATGGGTATCCCACACGGCGGATGCGTTATAAGAACGGGAAAAACGGGCAATAATCTTGAAAACAATCACGTTATTGAATACAGCTTGAAGCTCGATTCAAATCCCGAATTTACGGCAAGCATTCTCGTTGCATACGCAAGGGCACTGAATAAAATGAAGGCAAGAGGAGTCGTTGGCTGTAAAACTGTTTTCGATATTGCTCCCGCTGATCTTTCCCCTCTTTCCCCCGAGGAGCTTCGTGCTCATCTGCTTTAATTTGAAAGGATTTTTCTTAAAATGATTTGTAAAAACAAATTCATGTGCGACAATATATCGGTAAACGAGCAGGGCGAGCTTCTTTTTGCCGAACAAAGCACACTCTCGCTTGCTGAAAAATACGGAACTCCGCTCTATCTTATGGATGAAGATAAAATACGTCAAAAATGCAGAACCTATCTCACCTCAGTTGAGGTAGCCTTCGGCAAACGAGGTCAGGTGTTGTATGCATCAAAGGCTTGCTCTTTTAAGCGCCTTTACGAAATTATGCGCGAGGAAGGAATGGGAATCGACGTCGTTTCAAGCGGCGAGATAAGAACCGCACTTGCGGCAGGCTTCCCTCTCGATCGTGCATATTTCCATTCAAACAACAAGACGGATGCAGATATCGAATACGCCATTGAAAACGGAATAGGTCACTTCGTCGTTGATAACGCAGAGGAGCTTTTCGTTATTGATTCGGTTGCCGGAAAGAACAAAATAAAGCAGAAAATCCTGCTTCGTATAACTCCCGGAATTGACCCGCACACCTATGCGGCAATAGCAACGGGTATGGTCGATTCAAAATTCGGCTCTGCTATTGAAACAGGCCAGGCAGAGGAAATAACCGCCCTTGCTCTCTCGCTCAAGAACATTGAGCTTTGCGGATTCCATTGTCACGTAGGCTCTCAGGTTTTCGATTCGGACGTTTATCTTCAAGCGGCAGACGTTATGCTTAGCTTCGTCGCTGATATGAAAGCAAAGCTCTCATTTGTTGCAAAGGAGCTTGATCTTGGCGGCGGATACGGAGTTCGGTATATCGAAAGCCAGCCCGAGATAGATATTGCGGAAAACATTATGCAGGTCGGCTCTTTCATTAAGAAAAAATGTGCCGAGCTTGATATAGAAATGCCTCAAATTTCGTTTGAGCCGGGCAGAAGCATCGTGGCGGATTCGGGAATGACTCTTTACACAGCAGGTACTGTTAAAAGAATCCCCGGATATAAAAATTACGTTTCTGTTGACGGCGGCATGACGGATAATCCCCGCTTTGCTCTTTACGGTTCACCCTATACGCTCTATGCGGCAGGCAAAATGAACGAGCCTTGCGAGATGACAGCGTCTGTTGTTGGACGTCTTTGCGAGAGCGGAGATATTATTCAGGAAAACGTTGCTCTCCCCGACACAATCAAGAGAGGGGATATCATCGCTTGCCTTACAACCGGAGCATACCACTATTCAATGGCTTCAAACTATAACAGAGTTCCAAGACCGCCCGTCGTTATGCTCAAAGACGGCCGCGACTATCTCGCCGTTCGCCGCGAAACTGCGGACGACTTGATTTCGCTTGATGTGTAATGAATAAAATTAAAAATCTGCCTCTCTTTGAGGCAGATTTTTTACATTTCTATTTTTGATATAAAACAGGCTAACTCAATTATAGGGCGCTCTCTCATTAGTTAACCCCAAAATATAATCGGTTGATGTTTTGTAAGCGAATCTCGGGCGCACGTGCAAATCTTATCGCCGCCGAATCGGATAGACCGAGAACTCTTGCAGATATGGCAGAGGACTTCGAGACGGAGGATGGCGAGGAGCAGTATTCTATAAATAATATTCAAGGTGAGAAACAAAATTACGGCGACGGTGTTATTTTAGATACTAATATTTTTGACAGAATAAAGCCTCGAAACTGGGGAGCTGTGCTAAAGAATTATGTATATAATAAATTGGCAGGCCGCGAAATCACTATATATGATG